>NZ_JBMLTR010000133.1:0-151190 GCF_049239865.1 Aquidulcibacter sp. | reverse complement strand
TCCGTTACGGTCGAGTGATCTGACGGAGCACGATAGCGCGCTTCAACAGGCTTAAGGGCGACCAAGCGAATTGGCGCGCCAGGTCCATCAGCCTGACGTTGCGCTTGGCCTGAATGGCCTTTCGGGCCTGCCACGCTTTGCCCCAACCTTTGAAGCCATCAGCCAATCCACGGCCATAGGCAGGGCCTGCGCCACGCCAAGCCGTGTGCGCCCACAGTAAAAGCGTCGCTGCGAGATGGGGCAGAAGCAGCAACCAGAACAGGGCACCCGGCATGTTTCGAATAAAGGTCCACAGTCGGTTGCGCGTGCCGTGATAGACGGCGAAGTCAGACAGTCGCCCGCTCGAAGCAGAGCCCATATGGCGCACCTGTGCATCCGCCACTTGTACAACTTGCCCGCCCGCCAAACGGTGGCGAAACCCAAGGTCGACGTCTTCGCAATAGCAGAAATAGCTTTCTTCATAGCCACCCAATTGGGCAAATATGTCCGCGCGCCACATAGACGCAGCGGCACACGGGCTGAAGGTCTGACCATCGGATAAGTCACTTGGCCACGGTTTGCGATAGCCACCGCGAAACGGAATGCCAAATGCATGATAGACATCGCCGGCCCCATCCAGCAGGGTCGGGTCCTCGTCCAAAATCTGGGTGGAGCCGAATGCGGTTACGTCCCGATAGCGCTCGGTTGCAGCCATTAACGACTCGAGCCACTCAGGCTCTGGAAAGGCATCTGGGTTAAGGCAGATGATCCACTGGCCGCTTGCTAGGTTGGCGGCCTGATTATTCGCTGCGGCAAAGCCTGTATTAGTTGCGTTGGCAACAAATTGTGTCGCCCGCGCTTGGGTCACTAAGTCCGGATCCGTGCCGTCGGGCGAGGCATTGTCGATCAGAATGGTCTCAAAGTCGCGACAGGTCTGCGCGTCGAGACAGTCAAACAAGCGCGGCAAATGAGTCCGGCTCTTGTAAGCAACAATCAGGATCGAGACGTGCGGCCCAGCCAAGTTCAGCCAAGAGCCTCAACGGCTGCACAGACGGCTTCGCTGGTGATGCCAAAGTGCGCGTAAAGCGCTTGATAAGGCCCAGATGCGCCAAAGCCCTTCATGCCAATGAAGGTGCCTGTCGGGCCAATCCAGCGGTCCCAGCCATAACGCACAGCTGCTTCAATTGCGATCTTGGGCAAGTCGCCACCCAAGACTTCTTGTTGATAGGCTGTCGACTGGGCCTCAAACAATTCGAGGCAGGGAGCCGAGACGACGCGCACGCCAACACCAGCTTCAGCCAGTTTGGCTTGGGCTGCCATGGCAATTTCAACTTCTGACCCGGTGGCAATCAAGACCGCCTTCTCTGGCAGGCTCGAAGGTGACAAGACATAGGCACCCTGCGCGCTGCGATTGGTTGGCGACCCATCTTTGCGTTGGAAGGCGAGCTTCTGGCGGGTCAAGGACAGTACAGATGGCGTCTTCGGCGCGAGCAACGCCAGTTCCCAGCACTCGGCGACTTCGACCGGGTCACAAGGGCGGAACACATTGACGTTGGGAATGGCGCGCAGCGACGCAAGGGTCTCAACTGGCTGGTGGGTTGGTCCATCTTCGCCCAAGCCAATGCTGTCATGGGTCAAGACGTGGATGGTGCGGACTTCCATCAAAGCGCCGAGGCGCAGGGCTGGACGCAGATAATCGGCAAACACGAGGAAGGTGCCGGAATAGGGCACGACGCCGCCATGCAGGGCCATGCCGTTCATGGCTGCGGCCATCCCATGTTCGCGAACACCGTAATGGATGTAACGCTCTTGATAAGCGTTTGCCCCAAAGCCCTTCATGCCGGCCACTTTGGTGTTCACGGAACCGGTCAAGTCCGCCGAGCCGCCCATGAGAAGATCAAAGGCCGGGACCAAGATTTCTAATGCGGCACCAGAGCTTTCGCGGGTCGCCAAGGATGGCGCTCTTTCGGCCATGGCAGCGCAATGGGCTTCGGTGAGGGCGCGCAACTTCGCTGGGTCGATCTTTGCGTTTAATAGGTCTTCGATTGCGACATGGTCCGCCCGCTTGTCCATCCGTGCTTGCCACTCGGCATGGGCTCTCGCTCCGCGACTGCCGGCGGCGCGCCAATCGGCGACAATCGCGTCTGGCACGACGAAGGGTGCATGTGGCCAATTGAGAGCTTTGCGCGTGGCTTCAATCTCGGAAGCTCCGAGCGGCGAGCCGTGTGTCTTGGCGGTCCCAGCCAGATTGGGGGAGCCAAAGCCAATTTGCGTGCGGCAGGCGATCAAAACTGGACGGTCAGAGGATAAAGCCGCAGACATCGCCGCTTCCAGTGCAACCGGATCATGGCCGTCAACCCGGCATGTTTGCCAGCCAGCAGCATCAAAGCGCTGGAGTTGGTCGCCAGTCTCGGCAACCGACAAAGCCCCGTCGATGGAAATCTCATTATCATCCCACAGGACGATCAAACGGTTCAGCCGCAGGTGGCCTGCCAAGGAAATCGCCTCGTGGCTGATCCCTTCCATCAAGTCACCGTCTGATGCGATAACCCAGGTGTGGTGGTCGCAAACATCTGCGCCCAAAGTGGCCCGTAAGTGGGCCTCGGCCATCGCCATACCAACGGCGGTGGAAATACCTTGGCCCAAAGGACCGGTCGTGGTTTCAACGCCGGGAACATGACCATATTCCGGATGACCCGCCGTGAGGGCGCCCATTTGCCGAAAGTTCTTCAACTGATCCATTGTCATGGCTTCACAGCCAGTCAGATGCAGCAGCGAATAAATCAGCATGGAGCCATGGCCAGCCGACAAGACAAAACGGTCCCGATCTTGCCACTCAGGGGCCTTTGCGTCGAATTTCAGAAACTTGGTAAACAGGACCGTCGCCACATCTGCCATGCCCATGGGCATGCCGGGATGTCCAGAATTGGCGGCCTGAACGGCATCCATCGACAAGAAGCGGATGGCGTTGGCGAGGTCTGTATGGCTGGTCATGGGAGGGGAAACTTTCGTCGGCTGAATGACGGACCGCATATAGGACTCGCCGCCGCGTCACAATGGTAAACGGCACCTATTCCACCCTAATCAGTGCCTCAATAATCGGCGGACTCATTGCAGACTCATTGTGGTCAAAATCTACGCCCGATTTTGTCGTAGTAAGGGTGCATACCTAACTCACACACAGAGTGAGACCCGAATATGACCATCCTTCCTTACCCAAAGTCCCGTCGTCGCGTTGCCAAGCCAAAGTCCACCCCTTTGGCGGTGGCAATTGCCCCACCATCGGGCGCATTGCTCAATGCCATCCTATCCTATGCCGACATTTCTGAGGATATTGGTGGCGGGATGACGCTATTGCGGGTCAGCGCTAAGCGCATGGATGATGCGGTCATCGCGCAAAGTCTTGGTCGCGAGGCTGCGCGCTTGGCCGATGTCTCCATCCTCTGGAATGACGATGAGAGCGAGATTCATGCCGTCTTGGATGCAGCCATTCCAAGCGGGGTTGAGGATTTCTGGACCGAGCCTCAGTTTGAGCTGACGGATTTGGCGATGGCCTATCTCGACGAAATGCTCGACACCGAAGAGCGCGCCAAGGCTGGTTAGCCTATTATTTGCGCAGCTTAGCGTCTCATAAACACTTTATTCGCCATAATCTTGCCTTGTGAGGGGTAACATGCGGCCACAAACCGCCTTATAAGTAAGCTTATGACGACAATTGCTCTGGTCGATGACGACGAAAACATCCGCGCTTCCCTGGAAATCCTCTTCCAGAGCGAAGGTTATGACGTGCGCACTTATCCGGACGGGGCCACGGCGCTGCCTGCCTTGATCTCGGACCCGCCAGATATTGCGATCCTAGATATCAAAATGCCACGTATGGACGGGGTGGAATTATTGCGTCGCGTTCGGGAAAGCTCCGACGTGCCAGTCATTTTCTTGACGTCGAAGGATGATGAGATCGACGAAGTCATTGGCTTTTCAGTCGGTGCCGATGATTTCATCCGTAAGCCCTTCTCGACTCGCCTATTGTCGGAGCGGGTGAAGGCCGTTTTGCGCCGCTCTCGTCCAATCGACGCCGTTGAAGATGAGGCTAGTACTTCCGACGGTGACAAGAAGGTCGTTACACGGGGCTCGCTGACCATGGACCCAAATCGGCATGCTTCCTATTGGAAGGGAAAGCCCGTCCGCCTGACGGTGACAGAATTCCTCTTGCTACAAGCCCTTGCCCAGCGGCCCGGCTTTGTTAAGAGCCGTGACCAGCTTATGGACGCTGCCTATGACGACAGCGTCTATGTCGATGACCGCACCATTGACAGCCACGTGAAGCGTGTGCGCAAGAAATTCCGTGAAGTTGATGGTGAGTTTGACGCCATCGAGACGCTTTATGGGGTCGGCTATCGCTACAAAGAATCCTAAAAAGAAGCCAACTGAACCCTTTGGCAAAACCCGAAGGCAGCGCCGTCGTGGCGGCATTGCGGGCATTATCTTTATCGCGAACTTTGCCGGCATCGTCATTCTGGTGCTGGGCTCACTTCTGTTCAACGAATTACGATCCGGCCTAACTAAAGCGCGTATGGACGCCTTGCGCGCGCAGGGTTCGACCATCGCCAGTGTCTTGGCCGAAGCTGCAATTCCAGCTGATGCCGTACCTGTCTTAGATGAAGGCCGAGCCCGCGCGATTTTGCGGCGATTATCGCGAGAGCCGGGGGCCCGCCTGCGCCTGTTCAGCCGAGACCTCCGCCCCATCGCTGACAGCACAATCTTGGACGATATCGTCAATGTGCGGGAATTGCCGCCTTTGGGGCCTGCGGCACCCGATATTGGGGAGGTGGCCGGCAAGGCTGTCTCCAATGTGAGGGTCTTCATTCAAGGTGCCAGCGACGACCCTAAAAAAGCGCTTATCCGTGAAGTGTCCACTGCTCTGCAGGGCAATGTCGTCCAAAGCGAGCGCTTTGATGAAGAAGGTCGACGGGTAGTCTCGGTTACCGTCCCCATTCAGCGCATTCGCGCCGTTGTTGGAGTTTTGACCCTTGAAAGCGGGGATGTCAGCGAGATCGTGGAGGCAGAACGACGCGCCCTTTACCCCTTCATCTTCTCGGCCATTTTGGTGACGGCGATTTCGGCCAGTATGTTGGCTTGGTCCATCGCCGTGCCGCTGCGCCGTTTAGCTGCAGCTGCAGACAACGTCCGGCGAGGGCGTGCCCAAGCTTTGGACGCAGATTCTTTACGCAAGCGTCCAGACGAAATCGGGGACTTGGCAGACGCCTTGGCTGCGATGACGGCTACGCTGCAAGACAGAATTGACGCCAATGAAAGTTTTGCCGCCGATGTCGCGCACGAAATCAAGAACCCCTTGGCCGCGATCCGCAATGCCGCCGAGCTTTTGCCCCGCGCGACCACGCCTGAAAGCAAAACAAAGCTTGAATCCATCATTCTAAGCGATGCACGCCGGGTGGATCGCTTGGTGACTGACATCGCCAATGCGTCTCGATTGGACGCCGAACTCGCCCGTGCCAGCCAGCAGAAGTTCTTTATGGCGGACATGATCGATGATCTCGCCAGAGCTTATGGGTCGATTGGTCATGCGCGCGAAGTAGAAATTGTCGTGCGCCATCCAGATGAGACCGACCGTTTGGCGGTGAGTGGCCGCGAAGAGGCCATCTCGCGCATCCTTACGAACCTGCTCGATAATGCGCTGTCTTTCTCGCCGACAGACGGCAGGGTTAGCTTATTCGGCATCCGGGACGGCAAAGTCATCCGGATCACGATAGAAGATGAAGGTCCCGGCATTCCCGAAGAATCCCTGCAAAGTATCTTCAACCGCTTCTATACCCACCGTCCGACCAGTGTCGGCGAAGAAGGTCAAGCCGCTTTTGGCAAACACTCCGGCCTTGGCTTGGCGATTGCCCGTCAAATTGCCGAAAGTCACGGTGGCGCGGTCTGGGCAGAGAATCGGGAAGATCGCAGCGGCGCACGCTTTGTTCTGGAGTTGCCTGCAGTCTAGGCGTTACGGCGTCGCCAAGCCTGGGTGGGCCAGCAAATCATGGGTCACGACGGGATAGAGCGAGGCCAACAGCGTAAGTGCGGCGATAACGTTGAAGGCGCGAAGTTTGACCGGATCATGCAAAAATTGACGCATCTGCATGCCTAGAAACGCCCATAGGCCAACGGTAGGCAAATTAATGGCACCAAATACAGCCGCCACAACCAATAGACCCAGCATCGGGTGATCCGCTGGCACATAGGCCGTAACAGACATGAGAGCCATCGTCCAAGCCTTCGGATTTACCCATTGGAATAAGCAAGCTTGAAGGAAGCTAAAGGGCTTTGCCGTCGCCGCCGCGTCAGCCTTGGGAGCCGCAGCTGTGGCAATCTTCCACGCTAAATAGATCAAATAGACGACGGATCCGACTTTTAGAACGGTATAGGCTACGGGGAAGCGCACAAAAACTTGCGCCAATCCGAGGCCGATCAAGACAGTCATCAGGACAAATCCAATCGAGACGCCCAGCATGTGGGGCAAGGTGCGGGCAAAGCCGAAATTGGTCCCAGATGCCATCAGCATCAGATTATTAGGCCCCGGTGTGATCGAGGAAACGAGGGCAAAGCCACACAGGCCAAAGAAGAGTTCTTGTGTCATCATGGCGCAACAATATGCGAAGTACATTCGAATGTCCTTGCAAATTACGCAATATGGACTAGATCATCACATGTTATGACTACATTGGATGATATTGACCGAAGAATCTTGCATGTGCTTTCTCAGGATGGGCGCATCAGTAATGTGGAACTTGCCGGCAAAGTGGGCTTATCACCCTCAGCCTGTCTCAGGCGTGTGCAGGAATTAGAGCGGCGGGACATCATTCAAGGCTATCGCGCACAACTCAATGCCGCTGCCCTTGGCATCGGGTTTCTGGCCTATGTGACGGTAGGTCTCTCGCGTCATACCAAGCAAGAGCAGGCAGATTTTGAAGCCGCCATAAAGCGCGCGCACCAAGTTCGGGAATGCCACAATATTACAGGTACGGTAGAATATTTATTGCGGGTTGAGACGACTGACTTGCCTGCCTACAAGCATTTCCACACCGAAGTCCTCGGCGCTCTGCCACAGGTTTCCACCATCACCAGCTATATCGTCATGGGCTCGCCCAAGGATGAGCGGGGGTAAACCCCCGCCATCGACTAATAAACCCGTAGCTTTGGTGGAATGGTCGCCACATCGTTGCTCATGGTGTTCATGTGCACAGGGCGATAGTCGATTTTGACTGAACCTGTTGCTTCATCATACCAAGTCAGCGTGTGCTTCATCCAATTGACGTCGTCGCGGTCTGCATAGTCTTCGCGGGCATGGGCACCACGGCTTTCGGTCCGGTTGGCTGCGCCATACATGGTCACCATGGCTTGGCTCAACAAATTGTCGAATTCCATGGCTTCGGCGAGGTCAGAGTTCCAGATCATCGAGCGGTCGGTGATGGCGATGTCTGGCGCGCCAGAGAACACTTTGTCCATCTCCTTGCAGCCTTCGTCCAAGGTTTCCCCTTCCCGATAAACCGCACAATGGTTCTGCATGACCTTCTGCATTTGCAAGCGCAGCGCTGCCGTGGGCGTGCCGCCCTTGGCTTGGCGGAAGCGGTCCAGACGCGCCAGATGGCTGTCGGTCATCGCATCGGTGATTTCTGGCTGACGGGCACCAGTTTGCACGGTCTCGCCACAGCGCAGTCCGACAGCGCGGCCAAACACCACCAAGTCGATCAAGGAGTTAGAGCCCAAACGATTAGCCCCATGCACCGACACGCAAGCCGCTTCGCCCACAGCCATGAGGCCGCGAACAACTTGGTCTGGGTCGCCACCGACCTTGGTCAGCACTTCGCCATGATAATTGGTCGGGATGCCGCCCATATTGTAATGCACGGTTGGCAGAACAGGGATCGGCTCTTTGGTGACATCGACGCCAGCAAACACTTTGGCGCTTTCCGAGATGCCGGGCAGGCGCTGGGCCAGAATGGCTGGGTCCAAATGGTCGAGATGGAGGTGGATGTGGTCCTTACCGGGGCCAACGCCACGACCTTCGCGGATCTCCATCGTCATGGCGCGCGAGACCATATCCCGTGGGGCCAAGTCTTTCACGGTCGGTGCATAACGCTCCATAAAGCGTTCGCCTTCCGAATTGGTCAGATAGCCGCCTTCTCCGCGTGCGCCTTCAGTGATCAAGCAGCCTGCGCCATAAATGCCGGTTGGGTGGAATTGAACAAATTCCATATCCTGCAAGGGTAGACCCGCCCGCAGCACCATCGCATTACCATCACCGGTGCAGGTGTGGGCGCTGGTGCAGCTGAAATAAGCGCGGCCATAACCGCCAGTGGCCAGAACTGTACGCTGGGCGCGGAAGCGGTGCAGCTTGCCGGTCGCCAATTCCCAAGCGGTCACCCCGATGCAGGCACCGGTCTCGTCCATGATCAGATCAAGGGCGAAATACTCAATGAAGAACTCCACGTCATATTTCAGCGAATTGCCATACAAAGTGTGCAGGATGGCATGGCCGGTCCGGTCGGCGGCAGCACAGGTACGCTGCACAGGCGCTTCGCCATAATTGCGGGTCATACCACCAAAGGCGCGCTGATAGATTTTTCCGTCCTCGGTGCGCGAGAAGGGCACGCCCCAATGCTCTAGTTCATAGACGGCGGCAGGTGCGTTGCGGGTCAGATATTCGATTGAGTCTTGATCGCCCAACCAGTCCGACCCCTTGACGGTGTCAAACATATGCCAGCGCCAGTCGTCTTCGCCCATATTGCCCAAAGCTGCCGAGATACCGCCTTGCGCGGCCACCGTGTGCGAACGTGTCGGGAAGACTTTTGAGATACAGGCTGTTTTCAGGCCAGCTTGTGCGGCACCCAAGGCCGCGCGCAATCCAGAGCCGCCTGCACCTACCACTACAACATCGAAGGTATGGTCATTCCACTGATAGTCGGCCGTCATGGGCTTAAGCTCCAACGAATACTTTGGCGACCGAAAGGATCGCGATGACTGCTAAGATAGCGGGGATGGCCGTGTTGGCGAGCAAAGATACAGTGCGCGCAACAGCGCCTGTGACATAATCCTCAATCACCACTTGCATGCCGAGGCGCATATGGAACAGGCCCGTCAGAACTAGAAGGGCAGTCCCTGCGGCATTTACGGGGTGCTTCATCCAACCCATGACACTGTCATAGCTGCCATCGGTGCCTAGTAGGATCGACAAGGCAAACCAAGGTAGCAGGACGGCGAGGAAAATCGCGGTCGCACGCTGCTGGATAAAGTGACCGACGCCATGCTTGGCCGATCCAAGACCGCGAGCGCGAGATAGCGGGGTGCGTAAAGAGTGGTTCATCGTCTACCCCTATGCCAAAAACGCGAGTGCAAAAACCAAAACCGCCCCGACAGCACCGGCGACAATGGTCGCCCAACCGGTCGCAGTCGACACTTTCGGATCAAAGCCTTTACCAGCATCCCACGCGAGGTGACGGATGCCATTGGCCAAGTGGTAGCAAGCCGCAGCGGTGATGCCGAAAAGGATCAATAGGCAAAGCGGGCTCATCAGAAAGCTCATGAAATCGGCATAGGCCGCAGGGCCACTGGCCAAAGCCACGACCCATGCAGTCAGGACAATTGCACCCAGATAAAGGGCGACGCCCGATGCCCGGTGGAAAATCGATGTCGCCATCGTCACGTGCCAACGCCAGACTTGCAGGTGTGGCGACAAAGGTCGCTTATCGTTTGCTTGTGGGCCTGCCATACTTATCCCCAAATTACTTGTCTGTGACATGGAAGAGAGCGACCGTTTCGTCAACGTTTCTCGTCAGGTGAAGTGGCAAAGGAGCTTCATTTAACTGGGTTTAGCTGCATGTTTTAAAACAAGTTGGCTTAAGGGGCCGATCTCTAAGCTATGAGCAGTAAGGACCAGACTTTTATCATCCTGCAGTGCCAGCCAAGCCTCAATCCATGTCTGCCAGGCTTCATGAAAGTCAATCAGCGCCGCCATGCCCTTTTTGCCCTTCGCCCGCGTCCATTCAGTCCCATCAATCCAAGCCAAATTACGGGCTGACCAATCTCGACTGCTAGATTTGTGGAGGTTTTCGAGGTGTGCTGCCATATCATCCACACGAAGATATACGATCAGCGGGTTGGCTTTAGCCACAGCGGCCAAGCGCGTCGTCGCAAGGTCCACTAATTGCGCGTCTGATGCACCGTTGGCAAAAGCTGGCAATAAAGTGTTTTGGATCAACGTCGCATCTAGTAGCACGACCCCTCGATTGACGACACATTGGGCTGCCAACCGGGCCCAGGGGTCGAGACCATAAGCTTTGGGTGCCGGTTCGCGGCCCACCAAAAGGTCGACTTGCTCGGTTCTGATGGGGTGGTCTGGGTCAAATTCCAGAAACGCGCGCGCTTCAAGCCCCTTGGCCTCTAAGTGCTCAGCAAGCCGCATCGTTAGGCTTGTCTTGCCGGCACCGATGGGCCCTTCGATCATGAGGAGGTGTCGATGGAATGTGCTCGTCATCTTTTAGCCCGAAATTGAAGTCCTATATGGGAAACCAGCACTGCCTGCGCCTTAGGCAGAATGGGTCAATGGGGTCCATTTTAGCCATAACAACTTTGTCATCATCTTCTGCGACGGAATAGACGTATAGCTACGTTCAATACGCTAAGCAAAAATCCATCTGGGTGGCTTACAGCTGTCCAACAAGAAAAATAGGTCTCCCCGATGTCCATTCGTTTGGCACTTTTAAGCAGTGCGGCTGCGCTTTTGCCTTTGGGCTTTTCCACGCCACTTCTGGCGCAAACTGCACAGATACAGCCAGCTAAAACCACGGCGGTTCCGGTCACCGTCCAACCTATCGACCCGCCTTCTGCGGTTCAAGATGACCAGCCGGTTGAGGAAATTGTGGTGCGTGCCCAGCGCGGCCCAAATTCTGTGCCAGGTGATGCGGTCCCTGAAACCACTTTGGATACCGTTGAAATCACTGCCTTGGGGGCGTCCAACGTTGCCGAAGTGCTCGCCGCTTTAGGCCCTCGCGCCGGTTCAGGCCGTGGGCGTGGAAGTGGCCCGCCTGTTATCCTGCTGAATGGGCGACGCATCGGCAGCTTCCGTGAGGTTCAAGGCCTTGCTTCCGAGGCCATTCTGCGCGTTGAGGTCTTTCCGGAATCTACCGCCCTACAATATGGCTATTCAGCAGATCAGCGCGTCATCAACTTCATTCTGAAAGACAAATTTCGCGCCATCACCACTGAAATTACAGCTGGAACAGCTGCAGAGGGCGAACAATCGCGCGGTGAACTCGAATTGGGCGTATTGAACATCGGCGCCAAAGGGCGGTTGTCGATTAATGGTGAAGTGTCCAGTCAGAATAGCGTCACCGAAGCCGAGCGTGGTGTGCGCCGCGCTGCATCTCCCGCCAGTTCTGCTTTCAGAACGCTTTTGCCTGAGACGAGCGCCGCAGAGCTGGGCATCAGCTACAACCGCAATTTCGGCAAGTCGATGGGCGCTACGTTCGATCTCCGTTTTGACTCAAATGAAAGTCAAAGCTTGTTAGGTCTGGCGCTCAGTCCCACAGGTTTGCCAGTTGCAAATGCGCCGATCGAGCGCAATTCAAAGGTGGATACATCGCGTGCGGCTGTCACCGTCAATGGCACGACCGCTGGCTGGCAATGGACGGCCACAGGCTCTGCCGATCAGACCAAATCGGACACTAAGACTCTCTCTGCCTTGACCCAGCCCCAGACGGCCAATTCCACGGCCAGTGTCTTCGAGGCGATTTATAACACGACCGGCCCGCTTATCGATGTACCAGCTGGGCCAATTCGTGGATCCTTCCGCCTTGGCTATCAGGATCGCCAGCTCGACTCAGAATCCACACGCAATGGACTTGTCACGCTGACCAATCTCAGCCGAGGTGATGTCACAGCGCGTGGTAATCTTTCGGTCCCAGTGACCAGTCGGCGTTCGGGCTTTGGAGAAAAGTTTGGCGACTTGAGTCTCAGCGTGAATGGTTTTTACACCGACTTGTCGGACTTTGGCGGTCTACAGGGCGGTGGACTTGGGGTGAATTGGTCCCCGATCACGACGGTGCGTTTATCCGTGGCTTATGATGCCTCAGAGGCCGCCCCCAGCATTCAGCAATTGGGCAATCCTGTTCTCGTGACACCGGGTTCTGCGGTGTTCGATTTCCAAAGCGGCCAAACTGTTTTGGTCAACCGCACCAGCGGTGGCAATTCAAGCCTGAAAGCAGAAAGCCGCGCCGATACCACCTTTAGCGTCAATTATTCGCCTGCGAAGTTTGAAGGCCTCGACCTCACGCTGAGCTATGCGATCAATACCAGCGAAGATACGGTCGCGTCCTTTCCCTTGTTAACGCCCGCATTGGAGGCCGCTTATCCGCGTCGCTTTGAACGCAATAGTGCAGGTGTTCTCACCGGGATTGATCAGCGCCCGATCAATTATGATTCCGCTGACAGCACGATTTTGCGCTATGGCTTTTCTTTCTCCAAGGGCTTTGGCCCCCAAATTGGGCGCGGCCCCGGTGGCCCCGGCGGTCCCGGTGGATTTGGCGGTGGCCAGCGGCCACCTGTGCCAGCTACTACCTCAGCTAACGGCCAAGCTAGCCCAGCAAACCAGCGGCCAAGCCGACCACAAGAGGGTGGGGCGGTCACCGGTGCGGGCGCAGGCCAAGCGAGAACACCGACAACTGGGCAAGCATCTCCAGCAACCAGTCAGCGTCCAGCTGCGGGTTCACCGGTTGGCTTTGGTGGCGGACGCGGCGGTCCGCCTCCCGGAGTCTTCTTTGGCGGCGGCGGATTTGGCGGTGGCGGATTTGGTGGCGGCCCCGGTGGCGGGCCGGGTGGTCAAGCTGGCCGTTGGAGCATTTCCATTTTCCATTCCATCAAGCTGGAAGATACCATTGTCTTAGCTCCAAATTTGCCAAAGTTGGACTTGCTCGAAGGGGCAGCGGTTGATGATGGCGGCGGATCGCGCCGCCATACGGTCGAGTTTAATGGCGGTTGGTCCTATATGGGCATTGGCTTCCGAGCCTTTGGTGAATGGCGTGGCGAGAGCAAGATCATTGCCAGTGCAAGCGGCGTTCCCGGTGCGACGGATCTCTATTTCGACGATCAGCTTACGTTTAACTTGCGCGGCTTCTTGAATTTCGAAGCGCGCCCTCAATGGGTCAAGAAAGCGCCCTTCCTCAAGGGCTCTCGTTTGATCCTGCGGGTCGATAATCTGACCGATTCCGCTCAAACTGTCCGCAACTCTGCCGGCAATACGCCTGAAGCCTATCAAAAGGCTTTGCTTGCGCCGCGTGGCCGTTCTGTGGAGCTGAGCTTTAGAAAGCAGTTCTAGGCCGCCAAACCCAGTCACTGCCTGCGTGCAGAGATTGACTCTTAGCCAAGCGCTCTGTAACAGCGCGCGTTCAAATTTCTTCTCTATAAAGGCGGTTATCCGCCAGGAGTAACTGCCGTGAAACGCACGTTTCAACCATCTAACCTCGTCCGCGCTCGTCGCCATGGTTTCCGCGCCCGTATGGCAACCAAAGGCGGCCGTCTGGTTTTGGCCCGTCGTCGCGCCAAAGGCCGTAAGCGTCTGAGCGCTTAGGATATCTGGCGGCCTGGGCAATCCCATGTCCGTTAGCCCGCCTGCCATCATTGATCGGCTGACTATTCGTCGTCAGTTTTTGCATGTCGCTCAGGGTCGCAAGGCCGCTGGGCGATTTGTGTTATTGCAGGCTCGGCCTACTGCCGACGCGGCGGCTGAAACGAAGGGTCTGATCCGCTATGGCCTGACAGCCTCCAAGAAAGTCGGCAACGCCGTCACACGTAATCGGGCGCGCCGCCGTCTGCGTGCAGCAATGTTACAGCTATTGCCACTTCATGGACGGTCCGGTTTTGACTATGTAGCTGTCGCGCGTACTGCAACTGTGACAGCAGAATGGCCAGCATTGCTTGACGACCTGACTACCCTGTTCTTAAGGCTGTCGGCGAAGTCTGCCCCTCCACCTGTTACAACCGCCACAGCCACATCTTAGAAGCTGATAGCAAGGACCCCAATGTCCCCGTCTCCTATGTCTCCGCCACCCTCAGCGCCTGATACGAAGAACCTCGCGATCGCGATTGCCTTGTCTTTGGCGATCCTGCTTGGCTTTCAATACTTCTATGAAATGCCACGCGAGAAGGCTCGGATGGCAGAGATGGCGCAAAAGCGCGAGGCGCAAGCCGCTGCTCAAAAAGCGGCCGCCGCTCAACCCGCTGTTACGCCGGTTCAAGCCGCAGCATCTTCAGGCCAGCCGGTCAGCCGTCCGGATGCTTTGGGTCTTAGCCAGCGCATCAATATTGATGCGGATGCTGTCAGCGGGACGGTTTCCACCCTGGGCGCGCGGTTCGATGATTTGGTTCTGAAGCGCTATAAGGACACGATCAAGAAAGACTCCAAACCAGTCACCCTGCTGCATCCTCAAGGTACGGCAGACGGCTATTATGCCTTCTTTGGCTTTACGGCACCCGATGGCAGCGCCGGCGCACTTCCTGGCCCCAACACCGTTTGGAAGGCCATTCCTGGCGAGAAGCTCACGCCAGCCACGCCCATCACCTTAACCTATGACAACGGCCAAGGCCTAACGTTCAAGCGCGTGGTAAAGGTCGATAAGAATTATCTCTTTACGGTCACCGACACGGTCGCAAACGCGGGCGCCGCCCCCGTTACGTTGCAGCCCTACGGCGCGATACGTCGCCATGCCAAGCCAAAAGAGCCACCCAATGGTATCAATCACGAAGGCATGGTTGGCATGTTTGATGGCAAGCTCAAGCTGATGAATTATCAGAAGCTTGAAAAGGGTGAAGCCCTGCAGCAAGCCGGTACCGGCGGCTGGCTCGGCATCACAGATAAATATTGGCTATCTGCGTTGATCCCAGATCAAAAGACCAAAGTGGATGGTGCCTTTAAAGTCACCCAATTGCCCAACGAGGAAGTGTTTGAATCAAGCTTTATTGCCGCGCCTGTTGCTTTAGGCGCAGGACAAAGTCTGACTACCACGCAACATCTTTTTGCGGGCTCGAAGCGGGTCTCAGAATTGCGGGCGCTTGGTCAAGAATTGGGTCTGCCGCGATTTGAGGATGCAGTCGACTGGGGCATGTTCTGGTTCCTGACCAAGCCCTTTTACGCCATGCTCATGTTCTTCAACGGCTTAGTCGCAAACAATATTGGCATTGCGATTTTGATGGTCACCGTGGTCATCAAGGTCGTAACATTCCCGCTGGTCTACACGAGCTACAAAAGCTTTGCGAAACTGCGCGATCTCGCGCCTAAAATGGCTGAGATAAAAGAGCGCTTTGCCGCCGACGTGCAGCGCCAACAGCAAGAAACCATGAAGCTTTATCAGACGGAGAAGATCAATCCGGTGGCAGGTTGTATCCCAGCCTTGCTGCAAATGCCGATCTTCTTTGCGCTGTTCAAAGTGCTCTCGATCTCGCTCGAACTTCGCCATGCGCCTTTCTATGGCTGGATCCCCGATTTGTCGGCTAAGGACCCAACCACAATCTTCAACCTGTTCGGCCTGCTTCCCTATGATCCAACGGTCATCCCCGTAATCGGGACGTTCCTAGCGATTGGTGCTTGGCCGATCTTGTATGGTGTTTCGTTCTGGCTTTTGCAGAAGATGCAGCCTACGGCCACCGATCCGATGCAAGCTCAAATCTTTGCCCTGATGCCATGGATTTTCGTGTTCGTGTTCGCAGGCTTCGGCTCGGGTCTGGTCATCTATTACACGTGGTCCAACTTGCTGACGATTGTGCAGCAATATGTGATCTCGAAGCGATCAGGCACATCAAACCCGATTGACGAGTTCTTTGCCAAGCTTGGCAAGAAGAAAACGGCCTGATCATGTCTGAACCCATGGCTCCAATGCGTGACCTCCCACCAGGGGAGCGCCTGTTTCGCTTGGAGCCGCGTTTCCTCTGGGCGGCTAAGACCATGTCGGACTTGCCTCCCATGGGTGCACCAGAAGTCTGCTTTGCTGGGCGTTCAAACGTCGGCAAATCGAGCCTCGTGAATGCCTTGGTTGGCCGCAAAGGGCTGGCACGGGCATCTTCAGAGCCCGGGCGGACGCGCGAACTGATCTTCTTTGCCATCGCCGGCAAGGACGAGGTGGAGCGTATCCGGATTGTTGACTTGCCCGGCTATGGCCATGCGGTGGCCTCCAAAACAGAGATTGCACGCTGGAACGAAGCCACGCGGGACTTCTTGCGCGGCCGCGCAACGTTGAAGCGGGCCTTTGTGTTGGTTGATAGCCGTCATGGTCTCAAGCCCAATGACCTCGAAGTCATGCGCATGTTGGATACGTCCGCTTTGTCCTATCAAATTATCCTCACAAAAGTCGATAAATTGAAGAAAGGGGAGCTCGACGCCGTTCTTCTCGCCACAAAAGAGGGCTTAAAGAAGCGTCCAGCTGCACATCCTGAGGTTTTGCCAATTTCTTCGCACGAGAATCTTGGCATCAGCCAATTGCGAGAGGAAATCGCAACTTTCTCAGTTGAGTAGCATTTTAGCCATCAAAGACAGTGCAATATTCCCTTTTTTGGAGAATTACGCGAAGGCTTTGCGAGACTTGATCCCGCTTTTGCGACTGTCGGGCTGGGTTGGCGTCTCTTACCCTAGGTATTTGTGCAAACTTGAAGGACTTAAATAAAAAAGCCAGCGTTCATTTGACCCTAAGTTAAGGAGTTTATGCGACATTTTGCCGAAAAAGTCCGGTAAATTTGTTGGGTGTGGGGTTTGATCAACGCAATGGTGCAGCGCTTTACGCCACTCCAAATGCTAGAGACTGAACGAAGCGCACCGCTACTAAAGCTGTGTCCCTCGACCGCCAGCTATTGCGGTGTTGTGCGTCGATCAAGTTGGGTGGACATATGAGCATACCCGCCGCCAGCATCGACCATTTTGTCAAAACGGATTACGCGCGGGTCTTGGTCGTTGATGACGACCCCATTCTGCGCGAATTTGCCGTTTCCCACCTTGTCAGCCCCAGCGTGGAAGTCAGCGTTGCGGAAGATGGCTTGGTTGCTTTAGAGGCCCTGCGTAAGGGCGACTTTGATGTCGCCCTCGTGGACCTCGACATGCCCAACATGAACGGCTTCGAACTCATGGAGGCCATGGCCCGCGATCCACGCCTGATGAGCGTGCCTGTCGTCGTGATCACCGGCCGTGACGACATGGAAGCCATTGATTTGGCATTTGCAGCTGGGGCGACTTCCTTCGTTGTGAAGCCGATCAACTGGCGCTTGATTACGCATCAATTGGCCTATGTTCTGCGCAACAGCCGTTCGGAGGCCGCTATTCGCCAAGCCCGCGCCGCGGCGGAATCTGCCAGTAGAGCCAAAAGCGTTTTCCTCGCCAATATGAGCCATGAAATCCGCACGCCGCTGAACGGGGTGATTGGCTTGGCCGGTGCGCTTGGTCGCACGGCGCTGAGCGATGAGCAGTTTGAGATGGTCAGTTTGATCCGCCAATCGGGCCAGACGCTAGAGCGCTTCCTCACCGACATTCTCGACGTGTCAAAAATTGAAGCCGGAAAATTGTCCTTGCAGGTTGATACGTTTGACTTGCACGAAGCAATCGAGGCCGCTGTGCACCTGATGCAGACTGCGGCGACCGAGAAGTTCCTCAAATTCAGTCTAACCTTTGGACCCAATGCACGTGGACTGTTTAAAGGCGATGTGGTTCGCATTCGCCAGATTGTTTCCAACCTTGCCTCAAATGCAGTGAAGTTCACGAAGGAAGGTGGGGTAACGGTTCAAATTGAGGTCAATGAGCCTGAGACTGAGGGGGAGATGGCAACCCTCATAATCAAGGTTTCCGACACAGGTATTGGCTTTGACAAAGAAGCGCGCGCTCGGTTGTTTAATCGGTTCGAGCAAGCTGATGGGTCCATTACGCGCCAATTTGGTGGCACAGGTCTGGGTCTATCGATCTGTAAGGCGCTGACTGAAATGATGGGGGGCACAATCAGCGTTGTGTCGATCCCGGACCAAGGCTCCACCTTCATGGTGAAATTGCCTCTGAGCCGGTCTATGCCTTTGGATGCCTTTGATATTCTGCGCGCGATGCAGCCAACCACCTCAAACCAAGGGATGCCTGAAGAAAGCGAGTCGTCGCGGCTTCTGCGGGTATTGTTGGCGGAAGATCATCCGACAAATCAGCGTGTGGTGGCGATGATCTTACAGCCCTATGGCGTCGATCTCACAGTTGTCGAAAATGGTGTCAAAGCCATAGAGGCCTTTGAGGCTGGCAAGTTTGATGTTGTCTTGATGGACATGCAGATGCCAGAGATGGATGGCCTGAAGGCTACGCAGGCCATCCGTACCTATGAGCTGACGGCGCAACTGCCCCGCACCCCAATTGCCATGCTCAGTGCCAACGCGATGAAAGAACACGTTGAGCAGGCGCTTGAGGCAGGCTGCGACGTGCATATCGCTAAGCCTGTAACCCCTGAATCCCTTGCCAAAGGCATTGAGGCCGCTTTGGCCAGCGCAGTCGCGAGCCATCATAGCGGCAGTTCCGCCTATGCGCGCGCTTGAAGCCCGATTTAACTGACCAAATCCAGCTCTGGTGCGGCATGGAGGTGCGTTGCTTTAGCTGGCAGATAGCAGGATACGGTTACGCCTTTGGCATTGGGTGAAGCCAACGACACCCAGCCACCATGTAATTCCACAAAGCGCTTGACCAGTGCGAGACTAACGCCTGCCCGTCGGTCGCCATCGGCAAATCCTTCAAAGGCAGAAGCTTGGCGCGCCATATCAATACCGGGGCCCGTATCACTCACCCAGAGACGGACCGTATCGTCAAAACGGCGAGCGCCAATGGTAATCATGTCGCCTTTGCCCGTAAAGCGTAATGCATTCGACACAAGATTGAACAATATCTGCCGGATACGCGCCTTGTCTGCTCGAATAATCCCGGCACTATCATCGCATTCAACCACGATCCGAACTTGGTCATTCACTGAATTGGTTCGGGCAATCTCTGCCGTAACTTCTAAGGTTTCCGCCAAACTCACATCACCCAAATCAAGCGACATTTGTCCTGCATCGATCATGGCGAGGTCGAGAATATTCTCAATCAGCTTTTCCAATTGGCTGGAAGCCAAGCCGATAGCGTTCAGATAATCTGACTGGGATTCGGTCAGCGTGCCCCCCACGCCTGCGGCCAGAAGCTCCGCATAGCCGCCAATAGTCGTAAGTGGTGTTCGCAATTGGTAGCTCACGTTTCGCACGAATTCAGTCTTGAGGCGGTCAGCATCTTGGAAAGCGGCGGCCTTATCGCGCAGCGCTGTTTCCACTTCGCGCGCAGCAGTAACATCGGCGAAGGCTGCCAAAGTTGCGCCATCGGGGAGAGGACGGGTCAGCCAAGTTAGGCTTGTGCCATCGGCACAGATAAACTCACCCTGCTTCTCCTGACGCGACCGCGGGGACGGGTCGGAGATTCGTGCCTTCAACTCACTCCAAAAAGCGGGATCGCGATGCACAAGGATCGCACGCTCCGCAACCAAATCAAATTCTGGTAGCGCTTCAAGGAAGCTTTGGTCGAGACCCCACATGCGAGCGAAAGCGCTGTTGGCTAAGGACAGCCGCCCGTCAGCTGTAAACACCGCCACCCCTTCACCTAGCTTGTCCAACGTGGCGCGCTGAACCTCGATCAAGGTTTTGAAGCGCGCTTGCAAGCCCATTTTGTCGGAAATATCCTCAAACAGAATTAGGAGGCCACCCGACGGCTGGCGCTGCCGCGCCACGCGTAAGATGCGGCCATCGGGCATGGTCCAGGTCTCGTCGGGGATCAGACCCGGCTCTTGATAGTGCGAGAGTTCTTTCGTCTTCCAAGCCGCAAAGTCACGTGTTGCAGCGATTTTGGCAGACTGTCGCAGGCGGTCCAGCCATTCCCCGTGGGTAGGCCCATCATTCAGCCACGCATCCTCCAGCCCCCACAAATTCGAGAAGGCACTGTTGTGGGTAGTCAAACGACGGCTGGAGTCAAAAACCGCGACAGCGTCCGTCAAATGGTTCAAGGTTTCTTCATGTGCCTTGGCTTCACGGGCCAGAGTATCACGCACTTCAATTTCTTCGGTGACATCAAACGCAATACCAGAGGCCCCATCGTCGGCCGGAAAGAGGCTTATCCGCAACATGCGACGTTTGCCATCAATGGTGATGGCCCGTGTATAGGTTGTGGCTTGGCCCTTGGCGGCTTGGGCTGCATCATCGCGGGCTTTTTGGTCTAAGGCACAATCGCGCGCCCGCGCGTCTTCAAGGTCAACCGCCTCAACCGCTTTCAGATAGGACGCATTAGCCCACAAGAGGGCCCCTTGGCTATCTGTCCGCCACGCAGGGAAGCTTGCTTGCCCTGCACCTGCAAGATCGCCTGCCGCCGCTCCCGGTGTCAGCCAGACAATCGCTTTCGCGCCATGGGGCTTGCCCATAACTTCGAGGCCTAAAACCGATAGAGTAAAGGCTTCGCCCCGTTGGCGTAATTGCGTCAGGCGGGTGCCAAGTTCGGATGACGCTGAAACCAAAGCTTCGAGGATGTCAAAGGTCGTTGGCTCTTCTGTTGGGCTTTTGGCTGTCAAGTCGAGCCGCTTAAGAAGGGTAGCGCGAGTGGAGGCATCAGCCTCTTCTTCCGGCTCGCCCCAGCCCCCTCCATCATCATGATCTGGCCAAACAAGCGCTACGGAGCCTGAGGCGGCAATCGCAGCACTGGCGCGTGGGCTTGAAATGGGGACGCGCCTTTGCTTGCCAAAGCGATACGCCAAATAGCCAGCCACGACAGCGGCACCGCCTGCGGTTACGGCATCACGCCCCCATTGGGCCAAAAAGGCTGACAAGTCTAATGGCACTTTCTGTACGCATCCGCTCGTTTTGATTCAGTTTGTTAAATCTAAGCTAAGATTGGTTAACAAAGATTAACGCCAAGGGAATAGGGGGCAAATTATGCACAGTTTTAGGTCAAGCAATCCCGCCGAGATAGACGTACTTGAGCTCAAGATATTCCTCGACCCCATGGTGGGACCCCTCGCGTCCCAATCCACTTTGTTTGATCCCGCCGAAAGGCACGCCTTCTGACGAGGTCAGGCCTGAATTCACCCCGACTATCCCTGTTTCCAGCGCTTCGGCTACCCGGAACGCGCGCGCCAAATCCTTGGTATAGAAATAGGCTTGCAGGCCAAATGGAGTGTCATTAGCAGCCGCAATCACTTCGGCTTCGGTATAGAAGCGGAAAATGGGCGCTACAGGGCCAAAGGTTTCTTCTTTGGCAAACTTCATGCTTGAGGTGACGCCAGTTATCACCGTAGGCTCAAAGAAGGTGCCGCCTAAGTGGCTTATTTTACCGCCGGTTTGGATACTCGCACCTTGGCTGAGGGCATCGGCGACATGGCTTTGGACTTTGGCAAGTGCCGCCTGATTGATGAGAGGACCCTGCGTGACGGCTTCGTCGGTTCCCGGGCCCACTTTCATGGCGGCGACTTTGGCTGTCAGCTTGGCCACAAAGGCATCATGAATGCGATCTTGCACATAAATCCTGTTCGCACATACACAGGTTTGACCCATATTGCGGAACTTGGATGCGATAGCCCCGTCAACGGCAGCATCTATATCGGCGTCATCAAACACAATAAATGGTGCATTGCCGCCAAGCTCTAGGCCAAGCTTCTTCACTGTATCGGCGCATTGGCGCATCAGGAGTTTGCCGATGGGGGTTGATCCCGTAAAAGACAGGCCCCGGACAATGTCGCTGGCACACCAAGCTTGACCAATCGCGACAGCGTCGCCCGTCACTACATTGAGCACGCCAGCTGGGACACCCGCCTCACATGCCAATTCTGCTAAAGCAAGCGCGGTAAATGGTGTTTCAGGCGCGGGCTTTAGCACCATGGTGCAACCCACCGCTAAGGCCGGGCCAACCTTGCGGGCAATCATGGCGGCTGGAAAGTTCCACGGCGTTATGGCCGCGACAACGCCCAGCGGCTGCCGCAAAACCATGATGCGACCGTCAGCCTTCGGCGCTGGTAAAGTCTCGCCATAGATGCGCTTGGCTTCTTCGGCGTAAAACTCAATGAAGGAACCAGCATAAGCGATTTCTCCGCGCGCCTCGGCGATTGGTTTGCCTTGCTCCGCGGTTAGGATTTGCGCCAAATCTTCTTGGTGGACCATGATTAGGTCAAACCAGCGCCGCAGGATCGTACTTCTTTCCTTAGCGGTCTTGGCGCGCCAAGCAGGTAATGCTGCATTGGCGGCCTCCACGGCATGCTCGGCCGCTTCCCGTCCAAGTCTTGGGACTTTGCCTAAGACGGCCCCAGTTGCAGGGTTGTAAATCGCTTCGTCGCCTGTGCCGGTCCATTCGCCATTGATCAGGCATTGGGCGCGGAATAGGCGGGGTTCGGAAAGCTTCACGTCTTGGCCTCCTCAGCCTTTGCATCGTCTCACGGTAGTTTATCTCGAAGCGCATACCAAGACATCGCCGCGGTCAAAAGTGGCCAACGAAGCGCGCGACCACCTGGAAAATGTGGCACAGGCATACGAGCTAAGACGTCATAGTCGCGATGCTGGCTTAAGACACAGGCAGCCAAAATGCGCCCGAAATAAGGGGCTAGAACAACGCCTTGGCCAGAGTATCCTGACGCTGACAGCAGGCCGGGACGCACTTGATGCAGGTAGGGCAGACGGGTTGGCGTGATGCCAAGGGCCCCGCCCCATGCATGGGTGACCTGGATGCTTCTAAGTTCTGGATAAATTTTCACCAGATTGCGCCGCACGAAGCTCTCAACATCCATGGGCCAGTTTGGCGTGTACTTCTCACCGCCGCCAAAGATCAGACGTCTGTCAGCGGTCTTGCGCCAATAATTGACAACAAAGCGCGTATCCATAACGGAATCGTGCTCGGGCAAGATCGCGCTGTCTTTAGGTAAAGGCTCTGTTGCGAGGACGAAGCTACCAATCGGCAAGACGCGGGCCTCGACATCGGGTTCAATGCCATCGAGATAACCGTCCCCGCATAGAAGAATATGATCAGCTAGCACCCGGCCTGTCCGGGTCTTTGCAAAATGCTTACCCCGGTCAGACCCAACTTCGGTTACGCGGCTATACTCGTGCAGGTTGGCTTTTGCGATTAACGCAGCTTGCATCAAGCCATAGAGTAGCTTGAGGGGATGGATATGGCCGGCCGAAGGGTCGCGCCAACCCCCGTGATAAGCAGAGGTGCCAAGGGCCTGCGCAATTTCCTCGCGGTCTAAGCGTTTTAGACGTTCATAGCCGTAAGCGCGAGCCATAAAGTCTGCGTCCTCATCAAGGTCTTGCATCAAGCGGGGAGTATGGGCGGCAAATATCTGCCCCGGTGTCCAATCCGCATCAATGTGGAAATCCTGCATACGGCTCAGTAGATCCGATTTTGCATCTTCTGCTAGCAACCAAAGTTTGCGCGCATCCTCTCGCCCCATCCGCGCTTCCAGCCATTTTTGATCATGACGCCAGCCAGAGCACGCGAGGCCGCCGTTTCGGCCAGAAGCCCCGGCTCCCACCTCATTGGCTTCGAGAATGACCACTTTCAGACCAGCGTTTGCCAGATCAAGCGCGGCCGAAACGCCTGTAAAGCCTGCGCCAATGATAACCACGTCTGCGCTTACCTCCCCTATCAGGGGAATGGTCCGGGCAAAGGGGCGCTTTGCTGATGCGTGGTACCAGGTGGTTGGCGCACTGGCTGCGGAGCAGACATGACGCGAAGGAGAATGCACGACTGTCATCTGTTATAACAAATGAACGATCATCGGCTTCAGGTCAAGCGGATTAGAGGAACTCCAGTTCACGCTTTCGCTTTGAAAAGGCCCTTTAGGCTACTGAAAGCTGGAACCAGCGCTTTGTGGGCAATTGGGTCCACGATCGCACCAATGACCAAGCCGATCACCGCCGCGATCGCCGCACTCACCAGCCAGGTCACAAAGCCTGCCACCGCAGGCACTGCGGCTGACACCGAAGTTGCCAAATGGTGGATAGTCTTTTCTGGGGCGGGATAGCCCAATTCATAGAGGCCATGCACCATGATCCCGCCGCCGACCCAGAGCATGGCGACCATGCCGACCCAGCTCAAGGCTTTCAGGAAAACCGGCATACCAAGGACAAGACCGCGCCCAAAGGCCGCAACAGCTCCATTGGTGGAGCGCGCCATCGCAGCCCCCGCATCATCGGCCTTCACAATCAAAGCAACTGCCCCATAGACCAAGGCGGTCATGCCAATCCCAACGACCGCCAGAACGCCGCCCTGCAGCCACAAGGGTGCTGTGGCGACGGTGGAAAGTGTAATCGCCATAATCTCTGCCGAAAGGATAAAGTCGGTCCGAATGGCACTTGCGACTTTTTCGTCTTCCAACTCGAGGGAGGATTTGTCCCCGTCATCAGCCGCATCATCCTCGCCATGGCCATCATGAGGGCGGACAATGTCCATGACCTTCTCATAGCCTTCCATGCACAGATAAGCGCCACCCAGCATTAAGAGTGGGGTGATGGTCCAAGGCGCAAAGAAGCTGAGAAACAGCGCACCTGGCAATAGGACGATCATTTTATTCTTGAGGGAGCCCCACGCGATCTTGCCGATGATCGGGAGTTCGCGGTCGGAAGCAAAGCCGACGACATAACGCGGCGTTACGGCCGCGTCGTCAATCACAATTCCGGCAGCTTTACCTGCGGCTTTGCCACCGGCCTTAACGGCCTGAGCCGCTGCATCATCTAAACTTGCTGCCGCTATTTTCGCGATCGCTGTGACATCGTCCAACAGCGCCAATAATCCAGAGCTCAAACTTTTACCCCCAAAACAGGATCCCAGAGGCACGATCATAGGGCGTTTTCGGTGCACGCGCTATGTCCTTGAAAGACCATTCTCGGCTTTAGCGTAGCCATCCGCAGGTTTGCTTATCACAAAGGGTTGATCCGCCATGCTTTGGCCAATCTGTTGCGGAATTGAACTGCTCAACGCGTTGTCAGACTTGTGACCATTGGTCGCCATCTACAAGCGCTTCAAAGCCTTGCAGGCGGGCCCTTCGCTCGCTAACCAAAACTCAGAAAGGCAACTTAATGACTAAATCAAATCCGGGACTTTATTTTGAAGACTTCCAAGTCGGCATGGTCTTAAGGCATGCGACGCCAAAGACCGTCACCGAGGGGGATGTCGCGCTTTATACAGCCCTGACAGGGTCGCGTTATGCGCTGTATAGCTCGGATGCTTTTGCCCGTGATGGCGATTTGGACGCCGCCCCCGTCGACCCCCTCTTGGTGTTCCATACGGTCTTTGGCAAGACGGTGCCCGACATTAGTCTCAATGCAGTCGCGAACTTGGGCTATGCCGATGGTCGCTTCCTCGCACCTGTTTTCCCGGGGGACACACTGTCCGCCATCTCTGAGGTGATTGGTGTCAAGGAAAACTCCAATGGCAAGACTGGCGTCGTCTATGTGCGCACGACGGGCTTCAATCAGCAAGGCGAAGCCATCCTCAGCTATGTCCGGTGGGTGATGGTTCATAAAGGCGACCCCAGCGCGCCTGCGCCAACTCCGGTCATTCCAGAATTGCCTGCCTTTGTAGCTCCCCAAGACTTACCGGTTCCGGCACCAGCTTGGTCGGGCACCTATGACTTTGAATTGGCTGGTTCCCCTTTTGCATTTGAGGATTATCAGATCGGGGAATGCATTGATCATGTCGACGGCATGACGGTGGAAGAGGCCGAACATCAGGTCGCCACGCGGCTCTATCAAAACACTGCCAAAGTGCATTTCGATGCCGTCGCCCAAGCCCAGTCCCGACATGGCAAGCGCTTGATTTATGGCGGGGTTGTGATCTCGATTGCTCGTGCCTTGGCCTTTAATGGCTTGGCCAATGCCGCAGAAATTCTAGCTATCAATGCAGGTCGACATATCAATCCGCTGTTTGCGGGCGATACGATTTATGCTTGGAGCGAAGTGCTTGATAAGGCTCTGCTGGGTAATGGTCATGGTGGGTTGCGCTTGCGCTTGATCGCAACAAAAAATGTGTCGGCTTATGACTTCCAAGGCCCTGACAGCCCAGATGCGATTTTGGAGTTTGACTATTGGGCTGCGATCCCTTTGCGGTCGAGCTTTGTGAGCTAAATGGCTTATTCGCTCGATCCCCGCTTGGCAGCTGACACATTGTTTGCCGCACAATTCCCCTTGTGTGAGGTGCGGGTGATGAACGATGCGCGTTATCCTTGGTTGATCGCGGTCCCCCGAATATCCGGCGCGGTGGAACTCTTCGGCCTCTCGTCGCGCGATTCTGACCAAGTTTGGTTGGAAATTCAGGCGCTAGGTGCCTTAGTGGGCGGCCTTGCGGAAGTTGAAAAGGTCAATATTGGCGCGCTGGGCAACATGGTGCGGCAACTTCATGTCCATATTGTAGGTCGTCGTTTGGGGGACCCCGCATGGCCTGGACCCGTCTGGGGACATAGCCCTACCCAACCATATGGGCCTGATGAAGCAGTCGCTTTGATCGAGCAAGTGGCCGCTTTGGCCCGTAGCTTTTAATCGGCGTCTATATTCAGAAGCTCAAAATCCTGCCATGACACTTGAACGGGCAAGGATGCCCAATCTTTTCTTAGGTTGACATGCAACATCACGACAGCTCAGTTCCTTCGGTGCCAGACAGCTTAGTGGTAGCACTTGAAGCGCTGGCGCGCCGCGCGGGTTCTGCAATTTTGGAAGTTAAACGTTTCGGGATTCAGGCCGAAGCGAAATCTGACGGGTCACCCGTCACCGCTGCAGATCTCGCAGCAAATGCAGTAATTCTTGAAGGCTTAAGCACGCTTCTCCCCGGTATTCCCTTGATCACAGAAGAGGGTGACGATGGACCCAGGGTTTTAGCGAATCCAGATGACGACTTCCTGTTGATCGATCCCCTTGACGGCACGCGGGAGTTTGTTTCTGGCGACCCTGATTACACCGTCAACATTGCTTATGTGCGGGGGCGTAGACCAGTGGTGGGCATCGTTCACATGCCCGAGACGGGACTTTCATGGGTTGGAGATTCGCGCAGCGCTCCACATATGGCTTGGCAAATAGATCAAACCGACGATTGGCAGATGATCCAAACTCGCGGTGCGGGCGACGCCTTGGCCGTGCTGGCTTCGCGCTCCCATCAAGACCCGGCCACAGAGGCATTCTTGAAAACAGTCCGAGTGTCGGAACTGGTCCGACGCGGTTCGTCCTTGAAATTTTGCCTGATCGCCGCTGGCCAAGGCGATCTTTATCCGCGGTTTGGACCAACGATGGAGTGGGACACCGCAGCAGGTGACGGCGTGTTAACTGCTGCCGGCGGAGCCATGCTGGATTTGAACGGCCAAGCCTTCCTCTACGGGAAAATTCAAGAGGAATGCCGCAATTGCGGATTTATGGCGATGGGTGATCCACGTCTTGCCGCTACCATCTTTTAGGCCGCAACCCGCCCTAGACTTGCGCGCTTTTCGCCAAGTGCATGAGCGTAAAATCCAGCAACCCAAGCGGCAACCACATCGCCGTCAAATGGGGCGTCCAAGCTCGCTAGTGCGAAATCTGCCATCTCTTCAGAGAACCGAGTGCCACGGCGCGAGCGGATCAAGGCATCGGTGAAACGCGGGCAGAATTCAGGATGGCCTTGAAAGGACAAAGCAGGCGCATGGTCATAGACCAATGCCGCATATGGCGTGAAGTCTGACTGAGCCAACACCCTCGCCGTACTGGGTGCCTCCAGCACCTGATCTTGATGGCTCACCGCCAGATGTAAGCGTTTCTTTGACCCGCCCATCCAAGGTTCCGCCGCGTGGACCTGATAGGTATGACGGCCTAGCCCCCAACCTTGCGGCGCTTTGTGAGCACGACCACCAAATGCCTCGGCCATGAGTTGATGGCCAAAGCAGATGCCAACTTGTGGTACAAGCTGCTCGCCCGCGCGTTGGATCCAATTTTTGAGGTCCGCAATCCAAGCAAAGTCATCGTAAACGCCAGCAGGCGACCCGGTGATCAGGGCGGCTTCAACGTCGCAAGGGTCGGGTAGTTTGTGCCCATCCAGAACCTGAACAACTTGACAGGTCAATCCTGGAATATGGGGGGCTAAAAGAGCCTCCAGCATGGTAGGGTAAGAGGGGAAGCTCCCACGAATGGGCTCAGGCGGGCGGCCAGTCTCAAAGATCGTCAAATGCATAGCGATAGCCTAACCTCACTTGATGATAGTTTGCATGCACAACATGGTTAGAAAAAGCTAACAAAGGCCAAATGCTATTTGCACAGGCAAGAACGTGGCAGTTTGGCACGCACTTGTTTGTCGATTGTGCAAGCTCGGGACAGATGCGGCCCGTCAGACCGTAAACTAACTGTCAACCACGTATTTTTCCACTTTCGCAACCAATCAATTCGTGGCACATTTCTTTCTAACAGGATTATGACCTTCTTTTAGGTCCCCTGCATGCGAAATACTTTTCGGGCCCCGGCTGTTTAGCTGGGGCCTTTTTTCTTGTTTGATCAACAGCCGTCTTCAAACGGCTTTGCGGCTCGATTGGAAAGTCGCGACGCTATAGAGCGCGAGGCCTGCCCAGATGAGGGCGAACGTCACACCATGGGCAGGCGTGAAATGCTCACCCAAGGCAATGCCCGTACTGAATTGCAGTGTTGGGGCTAGATACTGCAACAGGCCCAGCGTGGTAAGTTTAAGGCCTCGAGCACCAGTCGCAAACAAAATCAGCGGGATAGCTGTCGCGGGGCCTAAGAGAATCAATAATCCCATCATGCCGGCAGTGCCGCCCATCACAGGGCCACCGCTCTGTATGTGCCAGAAAATAATTGCGAGAGCGGGCAGAAACAGGATGGCCGATTCCCAGAATAGACCTGCAGCTGGCTGCACCGGCGCAAGTTTGCGCACCAGCCCATAAAGCGCAAATGAAAACCCTAAGCCCAAAGCCACATAGGGAAATGCACCGACAAGGAAGGTCTGATTGAGCACGCCCAAGAGCGCCAAGGCCAACGCGCCAACCTGCCACTTGGTCAGTCTCTCTTTAAAGAAAGCTACGCCCATACAAACATTGATCAGCGGATTGATGAAATAGCCCAAGCTTGATTCCACAATCCGATCTTGGCCAACTGCCCAGACATAAAGCAGCCAATTACCGCCAATCAAAGCTGCAGATAGGGCCAATAGCCCTAAGGGTCTTGCCGGAATCCGCAATGAGGCAAGCCCGCCAAACATCAGAGCAGCAAGAAAGGCGCAGGGCAGGGTCCAAACAATCCGTTGGGCCGTAACTTCTAAAGGGGGGATTTTGGCAAATAGATGCAGAAAGGCCGGTAGCAGGCCCCACATGATATAAGCAGACAATGCTGCCCAGAATGCTGGCGGCAGCTTTGTTCGTTCTAACGTTGTCATCTTTCCCCCTTCGCTGCCTAGCGTCACCCCGCCAAGCGCAAAGCAGAAGGGGTAAGGTCAGACTCTCTTATTTCGCTTCCGCCACAGTCAGCTTTTTCTCAAACGCCCCGCGCTCGACCAAAAGCTGGGCAATCTGGATGGCATTAAGGGCTGCACCCTTGCGCAAATTGTCTGCAACAACCCACATTGCCAAACCATTCTCGACAGTTGGGTCGGTACGGATACGCGACACATAGACCGGGAATTCACCGGCTGCTTCTACCGGGGTCATATAGCCACCGGCCTCACGTCGATCCATCACCACCACGCCTGGCGCTTCTTCCAAGGCTTCGCGGGCCTCGTCATCGCTGATGGGGTTTTCAAACTCGATATGCACAGCTTCTGAGTGGCCTACAAATACAGGCACCCGTACAACCGTCGCCGTCACTTTGATCGCAGGGTCCAACATCTTTTTGGTTTCTGCGACAAGTTTGAATTCCTCAGTCGTATAGCCATCTTCCATGAAGTCGCCGCCATGTGGGATCACGTTAAAGGCGATTTGTTTTGGATAGACTTCGGTTTTCACAGGATCATTCACAAAGATGCCGCGCGTTTGGGTCCACAACTCGTCCATGGCCTCTTTGCCGGTTCCGGAAACCGACTGATATGTCGCCACGACAACGCGCTTGATCTTCGCCAGATCGTGCAGGGGCTTCAAAGCCACGACCAATTGCGCGGTGGAGCAATTGGGGTTTGCGATGATCATCTTCTTTTTGTATTCCATAGCCGCTTCTGGATTGACTTCTGGCACCACCAACGGAACGTCGGGGTCCATCCGCCATTGGCTAGAATTGTCGATGACCAAGCAGCCCTGTGCTGCGATCTTGGGCGACCATTCTTTTGACGTCGCGCCGCCGGCACTCATCAAGCAGATGTTCCATCCAGTAAAATCAAAATAATCAAGGGATTGGCACTTGAGTGTCTTGTCGCCAAATGAGACTTCACGACCCAAAGAGCGCCGCGACGCAATCGCGGCAATCTCAGAAACCGGAAACTTCAGCTCTGCCAATAAGGCAAGCAATTCGCGACCAACATTGCCGGTTGCGCCGACGACAGCAACTTTTAAACCCATGATATTTCTCCGTAGGAGGCCCTATTAGCCCTTCGAGGGCTAATGGCCAAGAGCAAAGGACTGTGGTGGGTCCTTTGTTCCCATCTGCGTCACGCCAAAACTGGTTCTAAAGCGCGCGTAGAGCAGGCAAACATTGGTTCAGCGACTTTTCGATCGTGTCGATCATAAAGTCGATCTCTGAGGTAGATACGATTAGTGGCGGACACATCACGACGCTGTCGCGAATGCCGCGTACCATCAAACCATTGGAAATGCAGGCGTCGCGCACCATTGGACCTGCTTTGCCTTCTTTGCCGCCAAAGCGGTGGTTCGTACCGGGCTCTGATACGATTTCGACGGCACCTAACAAGCCTTGTGAGCGCACTTCTCCGACCAATTCATGACCGACCAAACGCTGTAGGGCCTTTGCCAAATAGGGGCCGGTAACTTCACGCGTGCGGGTCACGAGGTCTTCGCGCTCAATAATCTCCAGATTGCGTTCCGCCACGGCGCAACACATAGGGTGGCCCGAATAGGTGTAGCCATGTACAAAATCGCCACCCTTTTCCCGCAGAACTTCCACAATCGCGCGAGAAGCAATGGTAGCTGAAATCGGGGCATACCCGGAAGACAACTGCTTCGCGGTCGTGATGATATCGGGCGTGAAGCCATAGGTATTGTGGCCAAACCATTGGCCAGTGCGGCCAAACCCGCAGATGACTTCGTCGGCTACCAAAAGAACATCATATTTTCGGCAGATCGCTTCGACCTTCTGCCAATAGCCTTTCGGTGGGATGATTACGCCGCCGGCGCCTTGGATCGGTTCGCCAACGAAAGCCGCGACATTGTATGCTCCGACCTGCAAAATGCGATCTTCTATCTCTTGGGCACAGCGGGTTGCAAAGGCCTCTTCATCCTCACCAAAGCCTTCGTTGAAAGCATAAGGCTGGATGACGTGCTCAATTCCAGGAATTGGCAGAGAGCCGATTGCGTGCATGGCACTCATGCCACCCAAACTTGCGCCAGCAACGGTTGAACCATGGTAGCCATTGCGGCGGCAGATAAAGACATTCTTATAGGGTTGGCCTTGAACCGCCCAATAGTGGCGGACCATACGGAACATGGTGTCAACGGCCTCAGAACCTGAGGAGTTGAAGAATACATGCTGCAACTCGCCGCCAGCAATCCCAGCGATTTTGGCAGCCAAACGCACGGCTGGTGCCGTCGCGGTCTTAAAGAAGCTGTTGTAATAAGGCAGCTCTAGCATCTGCTCATGAGCGACGTCGGCCAATTCCTTGCGGCCGTAGCCAACTCCGACGCACCACAGCCCAGCCATGCCATCGAAATATGCTTTGCCGTCAATATCCCAGAACTGGCAACCTTCAGCGCGGGTGATAATACGCGAGCCACCCAAGTCGCGGATTTCGCCATAGTCCGCTTGCGCCGGCAAGTGGTGGGCGACATCCAAGCGGCGCAGCTCTACCGCGTCGTAATTGCGCAATGCCGTTGCTGGTGGGGTCATGGTTTTTGTCCTAGGCTGATCTGTTTGTTATAACAATTAGATCAGCTGGACACGCAGGGAAAGTGATTTCTACGCTTTGGTCTGCAATTATCCGAGTGGCGCAAAGTTCGGGCCGCGACGGAACATGGAAGCAGAGCACGTTTTAGTCCATTTCAATCAAAGCTGCGCTCAAACTCCAAATTGGAGCAACAGTTGATCCGCCTGGAGGCTCTCTATCGGTCTAGCGTTGCTCTAGAGGCCAAGCGTTTGCCGCAGCTGCTGCCAAAAGGTCGGACGGACCTGCAGGCGAATGGACGGGCGTACTACTGGCTCACTATAGTCCCGCAATTCACGCGGGCGGAATGAAGCTTCGACGGTATAACGTGGTGCATTTCTCATCGCTTTGTTCCATCTTCTGACACTTTGTGTGCCTAAAGAGCTTACCAGCAAGTATTGTGCCATGTGGTTAATCAGAACTGAAAAAAGGCCCGCCAGATGACGGGCCCTTTTGAAGGCACTTGAAATCAAATGAGAAGTCCGCTCGAACCTTTAAGCCGCAGCCGATTGCTCGCCTGGAGTTGGGTCACGCAGGACATAACCGCGGCCCCAAACTGTTTCAATGTGGTGCTGGCCATCGGCAGACGCTGCCAACTTCTTGCGAAGCTTACAGATAAATACGTCGATGATCTTCAGTTCTGGCTCGTCCATACCGCCATACAGGTGGTTCAGGAACATTTCCTTGGTCAGGGTCGTGCCCTTCCGCAAAGAGAGCAGCTCCAGCATTTGATATTCTTTGCCAGTCAGGTGAACGCGTTGATTGTTCACTTCCACCGTTTTCTGATCAAGGTTCACCACGATGTCGCCGGTGCGAATCATCGACTGTGAATGGCCCTTCGAGCGGCGAACCACCGCGTTGATGCGGGCGACCAATTCGTCCTTGTGGAATGGCTTCGCGACGAAATCGTCAGCGCCAACGCCGAGACCACGAACTTTGGTGTCAATATCGCTGGTTCCAGATAGGATCAGGATCGGCGTACCAACGCGGGAATTGCGCAATTGCCGCAACACGTCGAAGCCGTTCATATCAGGCAAGGTCAAGTCCAACAAAATAATGTCGTAGTCATACAACTTGCCCAGATCGACACCTTCTTCGCCAAGGTCAGTCGTGTATATATTGAAGCCCTCAGACTTCAGCATTAACTCAATCGACTGCGACGTCGCGCTATCGTCTTCAATTAACAGAACCCGCATGGAGCCCCCTCCGACATGCCCTGAATGGGCGGTGTAACAACCAACGACCCATGCCTAAGCTGATTTGCTTAAAGATGGTTAACCGCTTTTTGCGGCTTGTCTGACATTTTCCATATGTTGGACCTACGTTTGCCGAATTGATCTTTACGACAGGTTAACGCGAAGCACTTCAAATGCGACTTTATCAACCATGTTCACTCATTTCTTCACATGGCGTCTTAAGTGTGACGGGTTTTAGCAGGGAAAGCAGGGCTGCAGGATGCGTCCAGATGGACATTCACGAGTAAGTGGCGGTGTGCGCTTGGCGGAATTGGCCGAAACCCTGAAGCGTCAGGACCATACGCGCTATGAAGGCCGAATTGTTGCGGTCAAAGGTCTGATGGTGGAAGCAAGTGGTCCGCCCCAAGCCATGGCTCTGGGCGCGCGGGCCATCGTGGAAGCTGCAGAAGGTTATGCTCGCCTAGAGATCGTCGGCTATCGCGATGGGCGCGCCCTTCTCATGCCATTTGAAACGGTAGAAGGTCTGCGCGCGGGGGCCAGCCTCGTCTTTGAGGGGACTTCCCCAATGATTGCCCCATCCTCGGCTTGGCTCGGACGTGTCATCGATGCGTTCGGCAATCCGGTCGATGGTGGCCCGCCTGTGCCGAATGGCTCCCATCCTAGACTTCTAAGAGGCGTTCCACCTCCGGCTCATACGCGTGTTCGCGTGGGCGATAGGATGGAGACGGGCATTCGCGCCATCGATGCTTTCTGTGCACTTTGCCAAGGCCAGCGCATGGGGATCTTCGCGGGCTCTGGCGTCGGAAAGTCTGTTCTTATGTCGCAACTGGCAAAGGGGGCTGCAGCCGATGTAGTGGTGATCGGGTTGATTGGCGAGCGCGGTCGCGAAGTCAAAGAGTTCGTCGAAGACACTTTGGGTACCGAAGGCTTGCGCCGTTCGGTCGTAGTCGTGGCGACCTCGGACGAGAGCAGCCTCAAGCGCCGCCAAGCTGCTTATACTACCCTCGCTGTGGCAGAGCATTTCCGCGACCAGGGCTTACAAGTCCTATGCCTGTTCGACAGCGTGACCCGCTTTGCGATGGCACAGCGTGAAATCGGCTTGGCCACGGGTGAACCACCAACAACTAAAGGCTACACCCCAACGGTATTTGCAGAATTGCCTAAACTGCTGGAGCGTGCCGGGCCCGGTGCGCCGACAGGCGGGCATCAGACCGGGTCGATTACGGGCCTCTTCACGGTGCTGGTCGATGGCGGGGATCATGATGAGCCAGTTGCCGATGCCGTCCGTGGCATTCTCGATGGCCATTTGGTGCTAGAGCGCGCGATTGCCGAACGTGGCCGCTTCCCAGCACTTAATATCCTCAAGTCCGTTTCCCGCCTCATGCCGGAATGCCACGCGCCTGAAGAACAAGTTTTGGTGCGTGATGCCAAGCGCGCCTTGGCAGCCTATTCGGATATGGAGGAGTTAATCCGTTTGGGTGCCTATCGGCGCGGGGCCGACCCAGGCACGGATCGCGCCATTGCTTTGGCCGAGCCGCTGGAGGAATTCTTGAGCCAAGGCAAGCAAGAACGCACAACCTTTGCTGAGACTTTCCAACGCCTGTCCGACATCATGATCGCACAAAGCTGATCTAAGTCTTTGAGCCTATGATGCAGTTTTCCTACCTGCGGGAAAATTCTACAGATCGAAAGAGCGATTTCTTAACCCACAGCGTGTAGATAGGACCTGTAACGCAGGGAAAGTCATAATGAAAACCGGCTCAACGCTTATTAAATTGGCCAAGCATAAGGTCGACAGCGTGCAGATGCTGATCAGTGCGGCCGAACGCACGCGTGAAGATATTGAGCGCAAAAAGGCCGATCTCTTGGTCGCCGAAAAGCGCGAGCGTGCGCGTGCAGAAGCAGACCCGGCAATGATGAGCCATTGGGTTGCTTATTCCCAAGTGCTGGTCGCCCAACGCGCCAATCTCGAGGCTTCGCTTGTAGGCGTTGAAGAGCAATTGGAAGCACTGCGAGGCGACTTACAGGCTGCTTTTGAAGAGCAAAAGAAATTTGAAATGCTCGAAGAGCGTCGGGTTAGCCGGACCAATGCGTCGAAGGCTAAGCGCGAACAGGCATTTTTGGATGAGGCGGCGATGATCCGCGCCGCGAAGCGGCATTCCGCCTAATTCAATCTAGATCAATACGATCGCGCGATGGGACCCTCAAGGGCCCTTTTTTGTGCGCTGCGCGAGTGGATGGTTACGCGTCACCAACTCAGTCAAGCGCGCATCGGCCACATGGGTGTAAATCTGGGTGGTGGCGATATCGGCGTGGCCCAACATGACCTGAACCGATCGCAAATCCGCGCCGCCCTCCACCAAATGGGTTGCAAAGGCATGACGTAGGACGTGCGGGCTCATTTTCTTTGGGTCTAGGCCTGCTTGGATCGCGAGGCCATCTAACAAGCGGGCAAATTCACGACGACCAAAATGGCCGGCCTTGCCCTTAGCTGGAAACAGAAATTTGTCAGCTTCAGCTTTTTGGGCGCCTTCAGGCAAACTATGGCCACGAACCGCCAGCCAAGTATCAAGTGCTTGGCGTGCGTGGGAGCCTAGAGGAACAAGGCGTTCTTTGCCGCCTTTGCCTTTGACCCGCATCGCGGCAATTTCTGGCTTGGGCACCGCACGCATGGGCAAGCCAACCAACTCGCTCACCCGCAAACCACAGCCATATACGAGTTCGATCAAACATGCTGCGCGCTGCGCCTTCCAGCCCTTTAGCGCGGTCGCGGCAGCAAGTAGTGCATCGATGTCGGCCACTTCTGCTGTTTTAGGCAAATTGCGCGCTTGTTTCGGGCCGTCCCAACGCCTTGTTGGGTCGTCGGAGCGCCAACCTTCGCTGACCGCGAATTGATAGAATTGGCGCAACGCGGCTCGGCGTCTGGCGATCGTGGTGCTGCTGAGGCCCCGAACACTCAAATCCTGGGCAAAGGCCTCGACATCGACATGGTCGGCCACAAGGGCTTCCACCCCTCGGGTGACCAGAAATTCGTCAAAGTCAGTTAAGTCGCGCCGATAGGCGTCCAATGTATTGCGAGCTGCACCGCGCTCTACCCCAATCATCTCTAGGAAAGCTTCAATCAGCGCGATCACTTGGGTGGTGTCCAACTGGGCTTGGATGGGGCTTTGGTTTTGGCCTTCGGTGAAGGTGGCGTCGGTTTAGTTGGGAGAAGTGTTGGTGCCGGCTTTGCTTGATTGGGTTGCGTGGTGGCAGCAGGTGCCGCCGCTCTGGCTTGAGTTGGTGCTGACGTGTTTGTCCGCAAGCCTGTTGAAGCGGAGGCTGGTGCAGGACTTGGCTTGGCAGTCGCAGGTTGGGTAGCAGGGGTTGCGGCGGCTGCAGCACGTGTTGGGATGACCATATCCAAAGCCAACAAATAATCGCGTGCCAGATCGACAGCCTGTGCTGTTAAGCCTACACGACGCAAAGCACGAACCGCGATGGCGACAGTCTCTGCATCGGCGCTTGCGGGTTCTTGGCCTTGTAAAGCAAGACCCACGAGCAGGGCTACTTCGCCCTTAGATCCCCGTTCTGCTGCTAAAACTAGGGCCGTCCGCACGCCCGCTTGCCCGCCCTTCATATCTGGTAGGCCGGGCTGAACTAAAGCGGCAAGCCCACCAAGTGTTGGCATGCCAGCAGACCACGTGATCAAAGCATCGCGAATGGCTTGGCGTTGGGCATTGGGGTTGGTGGCGGCCTCAATATGGCGCTGAATGGGCCGATCACCCGCCACAGGGTCCAGCAAAGCCAAGACCAGCCTTTGCCGAGGCGAAAGTGGGGTAGGACTGCGGATTTCGAGAGCCTGTGCAAGGCGCACATCTCCGGTCCAAAGGGCGGCCTCGGCGAGGGTTTGCATCGCTAGTGGCGGTATTTGGTCAGGCGCGGTTTGAAAAAGTTCCCTTAGGTCATGCACCAGCAAGCGGGCTTCTAGGGCTCGGCTTTGCGCATTTGCCGCTTGGCTAAATGTCTTGGCCCAGGTTTCGGCAATCGGTGGAGGAGGCGGTGGTTGGGGCAAGGGAGGGGCTAATGTTGCGCCCTGTGGAACTATGGTTGCATCTGCGGCTGGCGACGCGGGCTCTACTGCTGCTGGGATCGGCATCCGCAACAGCGCTTCCTGTGCCGGCGACGCTACCCCTGTCTGAGCTGCGCGCCGAAGCAATAAGGTGGCCTCTTCTGTCGGCACGCGCGTCGCGAAATCAGGCCAAATCAGAATCGAGGAAAGTGCTGCTGGATCACCGTTGTTCGCCAGCCCTTTGGGGAATCGCAATTGCGCCTTCATGCTCAGTGCCAGCGCGCGCCCGCTGTCCGCCCGAAACGGCGGCGGGTTAGTAACGGGGCCAGAGACAGCGGCAACCGCGCGGCCAAGCCACGTATCAGTCTGGCCTTTGCTTCTGGCTAGGTCGACCGAAAGATTTGCAGCGCCGGCTTCGCCATTCAGCGCATAACAGGTGGCCCGCGTCTCCAGCCAACTCGGGCTGGCACTGGTACTATTGGCTTCGTCTAAGCCGGGTGACGCGACCCACCCGCAAGCCTCATCGGTTCGGCCAGCACGAAAAGCGGCATCGATCGCGAGATTCACTAAGGCTGGGTCGGCGGTCAATCGCGGAACGGTCAGAAACAGGCGCGTTGCCGCTTCTGATGGGCCTAAGCGATTGGCAGCCAGAAACCGTGCTCGCGCTAACTCAATGTCGCCTACAGGGGCTGAGCCGCCTGAAAACACAGCCTGGCGGACCAAACGCTGCAGGCTCGGAAACCTTAGGTCAGGGCCGATCCGATCAAAGGCTAGTGCTAAAGTACCCGGGTCAGCACCTTGCCAGAGGTCACTATCTAGCCGCTCAAGACCGAGTGGCAAGGCTGCAGCGCCCCACGGGCCAACTTCCTGAAGGGGTGTTGATTCAATGGTACGAATAGATTGTGCCAGAGCAGGCGGGGCGGCCATCGAGCAGAATAAGGCGCTGGTCAGGAGAAGGTTGCGTATCATCATGCCTGTCATAATCCATTTTGCGGCAAAACAGTGGCCTTGCGCTTCACGCAGGCGCGATTGCGTCAACTACGCGACAAGCGCACAATTAATCCCTATGTTCGCTTATCGTTCTTATCTTAGCGAATCAACGCCATGTCCAGTGAGCCCAATTCTCCCCAGCCAGCCTTGACGATTTCTCAACGTGCGATGGCGCGTGCGCCAGGCACTGCGGTTGGGCCTGCAGGCGGGCTTGATCACCCGTGGATGGTGGGCCTCAACGAGCAACAACGCGAAGCCGTCGAGGCGCTGGATGGCCCTGTTTTGGTGTTATCTGGTGCCGGGACCGGAAAAACTAAGGTGTTAACGTCACGCTTGGCACAATTGTTGGTGACGGGTCGAGCGAAGCCTTGGGAAATCTTGTCGGTGACCTTCACCAATAAAGCGGCGCGCGAAATGCGCGATCGGACCCAGCTTCTCATTGGGCCGGCGGCTGAGGGCTTACGTTGGCTCGGCACCTTCCATTCGACGAGTGCGATGATCTTGCGCCGTCATGCTGAATTAGTCGGCCTCAAGCCCAGCTTCACGGTTCTCGATACCGATGATCAAATCCGCTTGATGAAGCAGGTGATTGAGGCAGAAAACATCGACCAAAAGCGCTGGACGCCGCGCTTCCTCGCAAGCTTAATTGATGGCTGGAAGAACCGTGCGTTGACACCCGAAAAAGTGCCAGCCGACGAGTCGTTCCTGTTTGCCAATGGTAAGGGGGCGAAGCTCTATGCGCTGTACCAATCCCGCCTCAAAGTGCTCAATTGCGTCGATTTCGGTGATCTCTTGCTAGAGACGATCAGTCTTTTCTTGAAAGAGCCCGACCTGCTGGCGGAATATCACGACCGTTTCAAATATATTCTTGTCGACGAGTATCAGGATACCAATGTCGCTCAATATTTGTGGTTGCGCCTCTTGGCACGCAAGCGCAAGAATATCTGCGTTGTCGGGGACGATGATCAGTCGATTTACGGCTGGCGTGGAGCGGAAGTCGACAATATTTTGCGATTTGAGCAGGACTTTCCGGGCGCAAAGATTGTTCGGTTGGAACGCAATTATCGCTCAACGCCTCATATTTTGGCCGCGGCCAGCCATCTGATTGCCAGCAACAAAAATCGCCTCGGCAAAACCCTATGGACGGATATTCCAGAGGGTGACCGCGTGCTTGTGCGTGGTATTTGGGATGGCGAGGCAGAAGCGCGCTTGATCGCTGACGATATTGAGCAGTGGCGCCGCACGGGCCGCCGTTATGATGAAGGCGCTGTTTTGGTGCGTGCGTCTTGGCAGATGCGCGCCTTTGAAGAGCGCTTCTTGATGTTGCAGATCCCCTATAAAGTCATTGGCGGGCCGCGCTTTTTTGAACGGGCAGAAATTCGCGATGCACATGCTTATTTGCGCCTGATCCGGTCTCTGGATGATGATTTAGCGTTTGAGCGGATCGTCAATGTCCCCAAGCGTGGGATTGGCGATACGAGTGTGCAGCGCTTGGGCACTGCTGCCCGTCTGGCTGGCGTTCCGTTGTTCACGATGGCGAGCCAATTATTGGGCAGCGATGAGTTGAAGGGTCCGGCACGCACGGGTCTGACGCGCTTCATCCATCAGCTAGAGCATTGGCGCAAAAAGGCACTGGAACTGCCGCACACGGAATTGGCAGAGCTTATTCTGGATGAAAGCGGCTATACTGACATGCTGAAGGCCGACAAAAGCCCTCAGTCGGTTTCCAAGCTCGACAATTTGAAGGAATTGGTCCGCTCAATGGGCCAGTTCGATACGCTGGCGGCCTATCTGGAACACATCGAATTGGTGATGGACCTCGACCGCACTGAAGAGGGTGATGCGGTACAAATTTTGACGCTACATGCAGCAAAAGGCCTTGAATGGCCTTTGGTTTTCCTGCCCGGATGGGAGGAAGAAGTGTTTCCGTCGAGACGTGCTTTGGATGAAAAAGGTGACAAAGCCTTAGAGGAAGAGCGTCGCCTTGCTTATGTCGGCATCACGCGTGCACGCGAAAGTGCGCGCATCAGCTTTGCCGCTAATCGCCAGATTTATGGCAGATGGAACAGCGTCCTGCCCAGCCGATTTGTCGATGAGCTCCCTGATGGCCATGTCGATGCAGTATCAGACACGGGCTATTTCAATCAAGGTACTGGTGGTGCAGCAGAGCGGTTCGCCGCCTATGGCCCACTATCAACGCAACCTGGCGATGGCTTTGGCACAGGCTATGAAAGCCCGGGCTGGAAGCGCGCACAGGCTGCAGCGGCATTAAGCAAGCTGACGCCTAGCATGGCAAAAGGGTTTGGTGGGCCCATCATTGATGGCGAAGCTAAGCTTCTGGCGCGCACCGGGGCCAAGGATGCCACCTATGCCGTCGGCCAACGCATTTTCCACGATAAATTTGGCTATGGCGCAGTACGCCATGTTGAAGGGTCTAAATTGACCATTCAGTTTGAAAAATCTGGCGAAAAGAAAGTGCTCGACAGTTTTGTACGCCCTGCTTGAACCGAGCTTAGGGCGTGTTCCGATCAATTGGAATCGATTGATCGGTAAAGTACGCTCTAAATCAACCGCTTACTGGCGGAACAAGCTCAGGATGCTTTGTGGGGCTTGGTTTGCAATCGATAGAGCTTGTGTGCCCAATTGTTGCTTTACCTGAGCCGCTTGCAAGCGTGCCGATTCCACCGCGAGGTCAGCGTCAACCAGATTACCAATCCCGCCCTTGATGCTATCTTGCAGCTTGCCGACGAAAATCTCATGATTTTCAATCCGCTTGGCAGAAGCCCCAAGACGCGCCAACTCCGAGTTCACATATTCCAGTGAAGCCGCGATTCTGTCACGAACGGTTGCGGCATTGGCTGCCGTATCGAGAACGTCGGTTGTACCCAAATAGACATCCGCAGCAGGTGAAGCCACTGCGGTGCCCGCACCAGCGGCCAATCGCAAGTCGATGATCGGCAAGGTCACCGTCAAGCTGCCGGTAGAATTTGCCAAGAAGGTGAAGTTCGTGGCTGCACCATCAATCGCATTGCCCCCGTCAAATACTGCGTTGGCGATGACCGAGGCGACTTGGTCGCGAAGCGCGATGAATTCGGCATTATAGGCTGCTCGAGATGTGGTGCTCGCCGAGGCATCGGAAGCTGCAACCGCCTTCTCGCGCATTTGCGAGAAAATGTCGGAAATCTGCTCGCCAGCTGCCAATGCCACGTCGGCGATTGACTTGGCCCGGTTCAAGCTGTTGCGAACCGCGTCATAGGCAGAAAGTTCAGACCGCTGCTGCTGGGCGATGTTGTAGATCGCACCATTGTCCTTCGCGACGGCGACTTTCAAGCCGGTGTTGATCCGGCTTTGGATGCCGTCCATTTCGCGATTGGTCTTGTTCAGGTTCTGGAGAGCCGTCATGGCTCCCATATTTGTATGCACACTACCTGACATGGTTCGCTCTTTCTTTTTTAATCACCCGGCCAGTCTCGACAAACTTTGCAGTGAGACGACCCAATTTAACTTGCAGAAGTTGTGGCGAAAACATGGTGAATATTTCGTAAATTACCCACTGGTCCAAGAAGTTTTTGGTCCAAATTGTTTCCGCCTAAACTTGATCCCTTAGTTACGGAACAGCGACAGGATGCTCTGCGGTGCCTGGTTGGCGATCGAGAGAGCCTGTGTGCCCAATTGTTGTTTGACTTGCAGCGACTGCAAGCGCGCGCTTTCGCTGGCGAGGTCTGCGTCAACCAGATTGCCGATGCCGCCGGTGATGGCGTCCTGCAATTTAGAGACAAAGACCGCATGATTATCGACCCGCTTCGCCGACGCGCCGAGGCGGGCTAATTCCGAGTTGATGAAGTTCAGCGAAGCGACAACTTGGTCGCGTGAGGTGACGGCCAGTGCCGCTGTGCTGAGATCCGAAGTTGCGCCTAAGTAAACGTCTGCAGCAGGCGATGCTGGCGTTGTCCCTGCACCCGTGCCTAAGGCCAAATCCAGCGTTGGCAAAGTAATGGTCTGGGTGCCCGTTGTGTTGGCGAGAAAGGTTAGGGTTGCGCCACCGCCCAAGATGTTCGCGCCATCGAAGACGGCGTTGGCAATAACGGACGGAACTTGGTCGCGCAGGGCCTTGAATTCGGAGTCATAAGCCGCGCGGCTGGTTGCTGAGATCGAGGTATCGGATGCCGCAACAGCTTTTTCGCGCATCTGAGTAAAGATGTCTGAGAGTGCCTCACCAGCTGCAAGCGCTACGTCAGCAATTGATTTTGCTCGGTTCAAACCGTCCGCGACAGCATTATAGGCAGAATTTTCAGAGCGCTGTTGCTGGGCGATGTTGTAGATCGCGCCGTTGTCTTGCGCTTTAGCAACTTTCAAACCGGTATTGATCCGGCTTTGGGTAACACTCAGTTCACGTGAGGTCGCATTCAAATTTTGAAGCGCGACCATCGCTCCCATATTTGTGTGGACGCTATTTGCCATCTTCTAAAGTCCTTCCAGCCATTCAGGCGGAACCCTCGATACTTTGAGGGTCAGTCCGCAAACTCTGGCAGGGGCTCCGCAAATGACATGCCAGCGGCGTTAATCATATAATCAATTGTATTTTAACTATATTTTTAAGAGGGCGGAAAAGGCGATTGATAGGAAACATGGTAAACACTGCCGGGTCATTACGGTTAACAGGCAAAATTTGCCGCTCTGGCGGATCAATCGCACAATTGCCCGCTGTCTTTCGTTGCAGTGCCATGAAACGCGCGCTAGAGCGCCTATGACAAGCAAGGATCTAGTCCGAGGGGAAACAGATATGGCTCGTAAGAAGATTGCGCTCATCGGTGCAGGCATGATTGGTGGCACATTGGCCCATATCGCGGCGCGCGAAGAGTTGGGCGACATTATTTTGTTCGATATCGCGGAAGGTGTGCCACAAGGCAAGGCGTTGGATATTGATGAAGCAAGCCCCGTGTTTGGTTCTGACATCGATATCAAAGGTGCCAATGATTATGCTGCGATTGCGGGCGCAGATGTGTGCATCGTCACCGCTGGCGTGCCCCGTAAGCCAGGCATGAGCCGCGATGATTTGATCGGCATCAACCTCAAAGTGATGAAGGCTGTCGGCGAAGGGATTAAGACCTACGCACCAAACGCTTTCGTCATCTGCATCACCAACCCACTGGACGCTATGGTATGGGCTCTACGCGAATTCTCTGGCCTGCCGCATCATATGGTCTGCGGGATGGCAGGCGTACTCGATAGCGCCCGTTTCCGCTGGTTCTTGGCCGAACACTTCAAAGTCGCCGTCGAAGACATCCACGCTTGGACCTTGGGCGGTCATGGCGACGACATGGTGCCAATGGTGCGCTACTCCACCGTGGGCGGGCTGCCGCTGCCTGTCTTGGTAGAGCAAGGTAAGATTAGCCAAGAGCAACTCGACGCCATCGTAAAACGTACCCGTGGTGGTGGCGGCGAAATCGTGGCCCTCTTGAAAACCGGCTCTGCTTATTATGCGCCAGCCGAAAGTGCCATCGCGATGGCGGCTTCCTACCTCAAAGACAAGAAGCGCGTTTTGGCTTGCGCCTGCCATTTGACTGGCCAATATGGCATCAGCGACATGTATGTCGGTGTACCTGCTGTGATTGGTGCTGGCGGCATCGAGAACATCATTGAGTTCCCGATGGATGCGGCTGAAAAAGATATGTGGGCGAAGTCTGTTGCGGCCGTGAACGGCCTCTTGGCGGCGTGTAAAGAGATCGAGCCCTCGCTGGCTTAATCGTGGCGATCGGTCCTACCCTTACCACGGCGAGATTGGTCCTGCGTCCACCGACGCAGGACGATTTCCCAGCCTTCGCAGCCATGATGGCGAACGCCGATCATGTGAAATTCATCGGCGGCGCTTTGCCCGAAGCCATGGCGTGGCGACAATTGGCAGCCATCACGGGTGCTTGGTCGTTGCGTGGCTTTTCGATGTTTTCTGTGATCGAGAGGGAGACGGGTCGCTGGGTTGGACGCATCGGTCCATGGATGCCGCAAGGCTGGCCCGGCACGGAAGTGGGTTGGGGTTTAGCGCCTGCAGCCATGGGCAAAGGCTATGGGGTTGAGGCTGCCACCGCCTGCATGGATTGGGTTGTCGATCATTTAGGCTGGACCGACATCATCCACATCATCGATCCAGCCAATACGCCATCCGAGCAATTGGCTGCGCGTTTGGGCTCTACCAATTTGGGCCCAACCCGAATGCCAGAGCCTATGCATGAATTACAGGTCAATGCTTGGGGCCAGAGCGCGCAACAATGGCGCGCGCGACGGGCTGTTTAGCGCTCGCCTGCCAACAACTTTCCGATAATTGTATCTGCGACGAGGCGACCTTGGGCCGTCAATCCCAGATGGGTTAAGCTTTGCCACATCAGGCCTTGGCGCACGCGCGCTTGAATTTGATCCTCGGGTAGCGGTTTACCGGGCGCATTATGGACGACCACGCCGTCTTGCAGGCGCAACCCCATCAGCCAGAATTCGTCGCGTACGGCGTCGGGTGCCAGAACTTCATCTTCCATAATGCCATGGCCGTTTTTTGAAACACCTTCACAATAGGCTTGAGGGCGGATGTGGGCTTTAGTCGCACGTCGGTCGGTGCCCCAACCCAATCGGCCATGAGCCCCAGGGCCGAGGCCGATCCAATCCTGCGACGTCCAATAAAGCACATTGTGCCGCGACCGACTAGCCGCACCTTTCGCGTGGTTAGAGACCTCATAAGCATCAAAGCCTGCTTGCTCGAGGATGGTTTGGGTTAAAGTATAGAAGTCAGCGGCTTGATCATTATCGGGTAGACGCAGAGCACCGCGTGCTGCGGCGCGCGCGAAGGCTGTCCCATCCTCAATCGTCAATTGATAGGGCGACACATGATCTGGCGACAGCGTCAGGGCGAGGTCTAATTCCCGCTGCCATGCTTCGATAGTTTGATCCTGGCGGGTGTGGATCAGATCGATTGAGAGGCGTGGAAAGACCGTCCGGGCCAGACGTGCGGCAGTCAAGCCTTCTTGGGCACTGTGAAACCGACCGAGGGCTTTTAGGCTCTTATCATCTAGGGCCTGCAGGCCGAGCGATAGCCGTTCTACCCCGGCGTGACGAAGGTCTTGGAACTGGGCAGCTTCCGCGTCGGTGGGGTTAGCCTCAAGGCTGACTTCAAAGTCATCCGCAAAGCCCCAGAGGTTGTCCGCATGTTCAATGATGCGCCTGACTTGGTTCGGTGCCATCAGGCTGGGGGTGCCACCTCCGAAGAACAGACTGGCCAGCGGGCGCTTACCCGTCTGGTCGCGCCAATAAGTCATGTCTGCCAGAATGGCGCTGACCAAGGGCTCGGTGTCCTGCCCGCGCGCTTTATAGACGTTGAAGTCGCAATAGGGGCAGATTGCCGCGCAATAGGGCCAATGGACATAGAGCCCTAATTGCCGCTCGATCATGATAGGACTGCGGCGACAAATTTCGCGAAGGCATCGGCCCGATGGCTCATCGCATGCTTCACGGCGGGATCTAATTCGCCAAAGGTCTCTGAATGGCCGGTGGCGACAAAAATCGGATCATAACCAAACCCATTGTTGCCGCGCGGCGTGGCAACCACTTCACCGACGACTTCACCCTCAAAAGCTTGTTCGCGGCCATCTGGATAGACCAGCGCTAAAGCACAGACAAAGCGGGCCGAGCGATCTGTTGCCCCCTTGGCTTGCAACTGGTGCTCAATCTCGGCCATGGCGGCATAGAAGTCGCGGTCGGGTCCGGCCCAGCGCGCTGAATAGATACCTGGTGCGCGATCAAGTGCCATCACCTCCAACCCCGAATCGTCTGCCAAGGCTGGCAGGCCGGTCGCGAGGCACGAGGCGCGAGCTTTCAACAGTGCATTGCCGATAAAGGTAACCTCGGTCTCCTCTGGTTCAGGTACACCAAGATCACCTGCACTAACGACTTCAATGTCAAAGGGGGTAACGAGGGCAGCGATTTCTTTTAGTTTGCCCTTGTTGTGGCTAGCGATCACGAGTTTTTCAAAAGGCTTACTGGTTTTTAACATGGTTTATCTTTCGCATATCGTGAGGCTTTGTTAGACCTCTCCGACAAAGCCTGACTAAAGCTGTGCTGAAAAGCGCGACTACCTACGTTTGACCAAGGCGACCCTCGCCCCTGAAGGAGCTCAGAATGATTTCGACCCGTGCCATCGTCCTTGCCCTAACGCTTTCTGTCTCGCCTATGGCGATGGCGATTGCAACGGCCCAAACTGCCGCAACTACGCCTGCAACTGCTGCGGTGGAGACCCGGACCGTTGGGCAACTGGTCATGCAGAATGTGCCGGTCACACCGGAAGCCATTCGAGAGCGTTTGATCCAATACACGAATACGCGCGCTGCCTCTTTCCAGGACTTCTTGCCCGATGGCGGGATTCTGATTTCCACCCGCTTTGGCGATGTGCCGCAAATCCATGAAGTCAAAATGCCCATGGGTGCCCGCAGTCAATTGACCTATTATGCGGAGCCTGTTGGCGGCGCGGCGGTGCGCCCAAACTCTGGTGGCAGCTTCGTCTTTGGTAAAGACAAGGGTGGGGATGAATTCACCCAAGCCTATTTGTTTGATCGTGCCACCGGCCTTGCAAAAGCTTTCACCGAAGCAGGCACGCAAAATGCTGGCGTTCGCTTTACCAAGGATGGCAAGCTGGCGGCTTGGACCGTTACCCGCAATGGCACAGCGGTACGCGACATTGTCATCGCCAATCCAGAACAACCTGACAGCCGCCGTTTGGTCTATCGGGCCGAAGGCGGGTTTGGGATTGCTGACCTGTCTGATGATGGCAAAACCATCCTGTTGGGGCAGGGCATCTCGGTCAATTATTCGAAGCGCTGGACCTTGGATGTTGCGACTGGGACCTTGACACCCATCACCCCGGATTTGAAAGTTGCCTATGATGGCGGGACGTTCGCGGCAGATGGCAAGTCGATTTACATCCTGACCGACGAAGGCTCTGAATTCTCCTATCTCGTTCAGTTGGACTTGGCGACCGGCACGCGGACCCGCGTGTCACCTGCAATGGGTTGGGATGTTGAAGGCTTTGACCTGTCCCCTGATGGCAAGACTTTGGCCTATACGGTCAATGAGAACGGGCTTTCGAGACTCTATCTGCAAAGCACGACCAAAGGGGCAAAAGCAGAGTTGGTCGCTTTGCCGGTTGGCACGGTCGGCGGTGTTGATTGGGACCCAGCTTCCAAGCGCCTAGGCATGACGCTCTCGACCGCCAAAGCGCCGGGCGATGCCTATACTTATGACGTAGCTACCAAAAAGCTGACCCGTTGGACCATGAGTGAGATTGGCGGTCTAAACTCAGCCAATTTTGTGGAGCCAAGCTTCTTCAACTATCCAACCTTTGATAAAGTAGACGGCAAGCCTCGCACTATTCCTGCGTTTATCTACAAGCCCAAGAACGCAAGCGCGTCTAACCAAGCCCCGGTGATTATCAATATCCATGGTGGTCCTGAGGGGCAGTCTCGCCCTGGCTTCTCCTCAACCGTGCAATATTGGGTGAATGAATTGGGCGCTGCGGTAATCTTCCCGAACGTGCGTGGCTCAACCGGCTATGGCAAAACCTATGTCGACCTCGACAATGGCTTTAAGCGTGAAGACTCTGTCAAAGATATTGGTGCCCTTCTGGATTGGATCGCGACCCAGCCAGATCTGAACCAGCGTAAGGTGGTCGTCTATGGTGGCTCCTATGGCGGCTATATGGTGTTGGCCAGCATGACCAATTTCAATGATCGTTTGGCCGGTGGCGTCGACATAGTTGGGATTTCCCACTTCGCGACCTTCTTGCAAAACACCAATGGCTACCGTCGTGATTTGCGCCGCGTGGAATATGGCGACGAGCGCGATCCAGCCATGCGTGCCTTCCACGAACAGATCGCGCCTTTGAACAATGCGCACAAGATCACCAAGCCATTGTTTGTGATCCAGGGCGCGAACGATCCACGCGTGCCGATTTCAGAGGCCGATCAGATCGTGGCCAAAGTCCGCAATAATGGTGGCCAAGTCTGGTATATGGTCGCCAAGGACGAAGGTCATGGCTTTGCCAAAAAGGGCAATCGTGACGCCCAACGCGAAGCTGAGACCCTGTTCTTCCAGCAGGTCTTTGGCACCAAGTAAGTTGGCTTAGGCTGTGCTGTTAGGTGGTAAACACGCGTGACAGCACAGCCTGACGGTCTAAGCCCCAGGCATTGGTGAGGCCTTGGGCAAAAAGTTGGCGTACGTCATTGGCTGGGACCAAATCGCGGTCTTCATAGAGGCGGCTCAATCCCGGCCAATCGCCTAGCATCTTTCCGCCTTTGACCGCGCCGCCCAACAAGAAGGAAACCGCGCCTGTGCCGTGATCGGTACCGCCTGTGCCATTGATCCGCACAGTACGACCAAATTCCGTGGCGATCACAACCGTCGTGTTCGCCCAGACTGGGCCAAGACCCTCCCGCAAGGCTTTGACGGCAGTGTCTAATGCGTCCAAACGGTTAGCCAATTGACCTTGCGCCCCACCTTGGTTGGCATGGGTGTCCCAGCCTTCAAACGACAGGACAGCACCAGTGGGACCGCCGGGGGCAGCCAGAATGCGTGCTGCCGCACTTGCCAAGGGCGCAAAGACCCCTTGGCGACCACGGCCTGCATTGCCGCTCAACATGGTTCCGCCGTCAGCAATCTTGTCGGTCTCGATCGCCATCGCTAGGGCATTGGATAGCATGGCATCGCCCGCATAAAGGTCAGATAGACGCGCCAAGGTGTCGCCATCGCTTTCTGGGGCTAGGGGCGGTGCCCAGGATGTGGCCCTTGCGGGGCCGCGTAAGACCAGAGGAATTGTTCTCCCAATGGCAACGCCTTCTTGACTTGGTCCATTAGGCAGCATGGCTAACGCACGGTTCAGCCAGCCAGAGCGTGCACTTGTTAATTGTGCGGTCCCAGCTTCGAGCAGATCTTGTGCGTCAAAATGCGAGCGCTCGCGGTAGGGGCTGGCTGCTGCATGCATGAAAGACATCTGACCTTTTTGCCAGAGGCCGTGCATCTCCTTCAGAGCCGGATGTAGGCCAAAACCGTCCACGAGCGGCAAGGTTCCATTGGGCCCACCCGGCCCGTCTAAGGCTATGGCACCACGGAAGCTTCGATAATTTGGATCGCCATAGGGGACGACAGCTGTGAGCCCGTCCATCGCGCCACGCAGAATAATGAAAACGAATTTGCCTGATGTTGTCGCGGCTTGAGCAAAGCTAGCCGTTCCGCCCAGCATGGCGAGGGATAGGCCGGAGAGGCCTGCGGTAAGGAGGGTGCGGCGGTTGGTCATCTGCGTTGAAACTCCGGACTCATAAGGGCGAGCACTATGCCTTGGCGCGCTGTCTGAGCCCGCGAAATGGCAGTTCTGGTTTTATCTGTTAGGGCGGGGCCCAATGCTGATTCTGCAAAGGCGATAGGCTGGAAGGTTTCGCCGATTACATCCGCTGCAAGGTTGGCCCAGTCAATCCGCTTCAGGATGGCGTCGGGAGCTGCCCATTCGCTCGCCACATCGGGCCAACCTTTCGGGCTGGGTGCGCGCCACGGCGTTTGTCCCAATTGTTCAAAAGTTGCCCGCAAGGCTTGGGTCGACGTCGTCTTTGCCCCGCTCGCGCGCATGGTCGAGATCAAAAAGTCATTCGGTGTTTTAAACTTTCGGGTCTCTGGCGCCCATGCCTCGGGGCTTTGGATCAGAGTCTTGGCCAATTGGGAGAGATCGCCGCTACTTTGCCGGAACGAAGTTTCCAAGCGCGCCACCAGTGCAGGCGGGGGATCATCGGCCACAAAATGCTGGGCGACTTTAAAGGCGATCCGCTTTGCCACCGATGGCTGGCGTGCCAGGTGCGCCAAAATGTCTAGGGCTTGCCGCTCCCCTGCCGCGGGAAAGTTTTTGCCAAGGATGGAGCGCGCGCCCGGCTCATGCAATTCGGACACGAAGATTGTGGTGCCAACCCTAGAGCCTTGTGCCAAGCGACGAAGGCGCGGCCCAGCGACTGTCCAGCCTGTCAGCGCGCGGGCAAATTCTGTGACATCTGTTTGGCTATAGCCGCCATCAGCGCCCAAAGTGTGCAGCTCCAGAATTTCACGTGCCAGATTTTCGTTGAGGCCTGCAGCGCGCCTGCGGCCTTGTTGGGTCTGTGCGGCTTGGGAATTGGGGCCTATTGATTGGGCTTGATCAAGGTAAATCAGCATCCCGACATGGGTGTCAGCTTTCACCAATAAGTCCTCAAACCGACCCCAGACATGGGGGCGGATGGCTTCTCGCTCAAAAGAGCCTGGAAACGGGGTGGTCTGAAGATTTCGCACGGCCATGGTAAAATGGTTCGACCAGAACTGCACCCAACGCTCGGCAAAAGGGGCCTGTGTTGTCACCGCATGCTGGATGCGGGCTTCAATCTCGCGGCCGGTGGTTTGGCCGACGAGATCGGCCAGACGCACGCGCTCTTCGGCATTCACTGCCGGATTGGGTGACGCTTCCGTGCGCCGTTGTGCGGCGCGAGCTTCTTGGTAGCTTTGCAATGCTTCAAAAGCTTGCGCACTCGATAGGAGGCCATCCGATCGCATGTTGGTGGATTGGCTTTGCCCAACTTGGCTTAATAGCCAAGCCTTTGGGTCGCGCGCAATTTGGGCGAGTTCGCCGGGCCTAGCCCCAAGGCCAAATCGATTGGCAGCGATGACAGCATTTAGGCTCATGATACTAGCGCCTCCTTGTAGGGTCTAACGCTACAAGGTGCCTGTTCCGTCGCATCAGGCGGCAAAAGGCCTAAGCTGTCGTTACGCGCTCTCCGAATAACGCTGAGCCGACGCGTACATGGGTCGCGCCAAAATTGATGGCCGTCTCAAAATCACCACTCATGCCCATCGAGAGAACTGACAAGCCGTGGCGCATGGCAAGCTTGGCCAAAAGGGCAAAGTGCATCGCCGGTTCTTCATCCTCTGGCGGAATACACATCAGGCCTTGGATCAGTAGTCCGTGCTTGGCGCACAGGTCTAGCAGGGTTGGAAGGTCAGCCGGTGCGACCCCCGCCTTTTGCTCCTCTTCCCCGGTATTCACTTGGACGAGCAGCTTTGGCAATTTGTGACCGGCTTGAGCAAGCTTTGCCAGTGTTTCAACCAACTTCGGCCGGTCTACGGTTTCAATCACATCGAACAGAGCCACCGCATCTTCGGCCTTATTGCTCTGCAAAGGGCCAATCAAATGGAGCGTTAAGTTGGGGTAGGCTTTCCTGCGGTCTGCCCAACGACTTTGAGCTTCTTGTACCCGGTTCTCGCCAAAGACGCGGAGACCTGCTGCCAAAGCCGCTTCGATTCGGTCCGCAGGTTGGACTTTTGAGACGGCAACAAGGGTGACGTCATCGGCTGGGCTGCCTATTGCTTGTGAGGCCTGCTTGATCCGGTCGGTGATTTCGGCGATGCGTTGGTTTATGTCCATGCCAAGGCTTCTAGCCGCCCTGCGTTCATTCCGAAAGCCATTGCAGTCAGGCTATCCCCGCCTTGTGGTCCTGACCGATGCCGCACGTGGCTATGATTTGGCGCGGCAGGCAGTGAATTGTCCCAAGAAAGCCATTCTGATTGAGCGCACTTTTGGCGAGAAACTGACGCCCTGCTTAGGCGGGAAGGGCCGTGGGCCGATTCGTTTGGCGACTGTTCTGCCGCATCAGGCCAGAGCGGGTGGTTTAGACGGCATGCATTGGCCCGAGAATCGGCTGCGGCTGCGACTTCGGAGCAAAGTTGGCGGCTTAATCGAGACCGCCTCTGCCCATCGGGGTCTCACAATTGGGAAGGCGCAGAGGCTGGGTATCCGGGCGATTCTGATTTCGGTGGCCTTTCCGAGCCAGAGTCCGAGCGCAAATAGGCCCGGGGCCGGCCGCTTTAAAGGCACGATTCGCTTGGCGCTTTTGCAGCGCGCATTTCCAACGTGCAATCTCTACGCGCTTGGCGGAATCCAAACCACGACGACTCGCCAGCTCGCGCAAAGCGGACTTTACGGTGTTGCATTGATCAGTGGAACCAAAAGCTGATTTCAGTTTCTCAGGACCAAGCCGAGCTTCAAAAACAAGCTTAGAACTTGAAGGCTGATTCGACTTTAACGCCTGGCTCACGACGTTGCGACCGCTCGCGGCTTTGCGACACACCTAATTGCTCGTTCGGCACAACGACTTCGCCACCAACGCGGAATTTTGGGGAAACCTGATAGAAGGCCCCTGCCAATGTGCGACCCGAATTTTGGCCATTGCGCGGCGTCAAAGCGGTTGTCGGGTCTTGTTGCACGCCAAAAGTCATGCCCCAACGGCTGCGAGGATCAACCTTTACAGCAGCTTTCAGTTCGCCACGAGGCACCCAAGCATTGGCACCGTCACGCACTTCCGAGCCAAAGGTGAAACGCTCATACCAAGGGGCTTGTGCCGTTTGGCTGCTGGTGGTCGGCGGATTCACGCCCTTTTGTTCACGCGCAACAGCTTGACCACCACTCATCACCATGAGTGCTGCCAAACTTCCTGCCATGATCAAACGGCTTCCGAACACGCCTAATTTCCCTTTTAGACCATCTAGTGAACGAAGATGGCTGCAATTCTTTACTATTTCCTTGCGTGCTTAAGAGCAATCCTAAATTGTTGTGAACTTCTGCATTCAAGCGATTTTGCTGACCATCGCAACATTATAGTGATGAATCTGCAACGCGTAGGTCGGACTTTATTGAAAAACCAACAGTACCGCCCACATTGGATCGCACCTTTGACTCTAGCGCAAGAACAGCTTCATGCTATAGACCCTTGGCTTTCCGTCCGGGGCGGGCGGGGGAGCTAGTCTGGAGCATGCCAATGCGCGTTGTCGCGCCTACACTCATCGTCGCACTCATGGTCGCAACCGGTTTGGGTGGCTGCGCCACCCGCGCCAAGACGACTTCGACTGATCAAGCCGCTGCTGCCGCTGCTGCACCACAGGCCAAAAAGGCACGTACGGGCCTGTTTTCGGGCCGCTCCGCCAAGGGCACAGGTGAAGCAGGCATTGGTGTGAATGCCTTCTTGTGGCGGGCAACGCTCGATACACTGAACTTCATGCCGCTGCTGGATTCCGATCCGTTCGGCGGAACTTATGTGACCGATTGGCACTCTGTCGCTGAAAAGCCGGACGAGCGCTTTAAGGTGCAAGTCTATATTCTCGATACGCGTCTGCGTGCAGATGGCCTTTCGGTGCAGGTTTTCCGTCAGGCAAAAGATGTAACTGGCGCTTGGGTTGACGCCACCGTTGACCCTGACACAGCGATCCAGATCGAGAACGCAATTTTGACTCGTGCGCGCCAACTACGGATTGCCCAACTCGAAACGCGTTAAGCCGGCCAATTACATTTGCTGAAGCGACTGAACGTGGCCTAGCCCTGCATCAGAGCGGGCATAACTGCCTGTGTCTTCTTGGCAGCACGCCTGTTTTTAGGGCAAAGGCATAAGGCTAATTTGGCTGGTCGGCACGAGGCCGTTCACCTATTCTTTTTGGTCAGAGGCAATAAGGGTCTTTCATGGCTGCACGCTACAATCATCGCGAAACCGAACCGCGCCAACGCGCGCGCTGGGACGCCGCCAAATTGTTCGAGGCTGGCCCGCCCGATCCCTCGCGCGCCAAATGCTACGTCTTGGAAATGTTCCCTTATCCATCCGGTCGCATTCACATCGGGCATGTGCGTAACTATGCCATGGGGGACGTGATTGCGCGGCGCAGGCGGGCCGCTGGCGATCAAGTATTGCATCCTATGGGCTGGGACGCGTTCGGTTTGCCTGCTGAGAACGCTGCGCGTGAACGCGGAGCCCATCCAGGTACTTGGACACGCCAGAATATCGACGCGATGCGCGCCCAGCTCCAGCAATTGGGCTTTGCCATTGATTGGTCGCGCGAGTTCGCGACCTGCGAACCTTCTTATTACCGCCATCAACAGAAAATGTTCTTGGACTTCCTCGACGCTGGCCTTGTCTACCGGAAGAAGAGCAAGGTGAATTGGGACCCTGTTGAGAATACAGTTCTGGCCAATGAGCAGGTCGTGGATGGTCGCGGTTGGCGCTCTGGCGCGCTGGTTGAGCAGCGCTATCTGGAACAATGGATGTTCCAAATTACCCGTTATGGCGAGGAATTGATCACCGCATTGGAAGGCTTGACTGGCTGGCCGGAAAAAGTGCGCATCATGCAAAACAATTGGATTGGTAGGTCCGAAGGTCTGCGCTTCCGTTTCCAACTTGATTCGGCCACGCCCTCGCCTGTGGGAGAGGGATTGGAAGTTTATACAACGCGGCCAGATACTCTGTTCGGCGCTTCCTTTGCCGGAATCTCTGTCGACCATCCGATTGCACTGGCGTTGGCCAAGACCAATCCGGAATTGGCAGAATTTTGCGAATCCTGCCGCCGCGCTGGCACATCAGAAGAGGCGATCGAAACCCAAGAAAAACGTGGGTTCGATACCGGTCTGCGGGTCGTCCACCCTTTCAATCCAAGCATGAGCTTGCCGGTCTGGATCGCGAACTTCGTGTTGATGGACTATGGCACTGGCGCGATCTTTGCCTGCCCAGCCCATGACCAGCGCGACTATGAATTCGCGACAAAATACAATTTGCCAATCAAGCCGGTGATCTTGCCCGAAGGCGCGGAACCCGGCGCGGTAACATTGGTGGATGGTCCCTATTTGGGCCAAGGCAGCGTGTTTAACTCAGATTTCTTGAACGGGATGTCTAGCGACGATGCTAAATCCGCCGCCATGGACAAGATGGAAGCTTTGGGCGCAGGTCAGCGCACAGTGAACTTCCGTCTGCGCGACTGGGGTGTGTCGCGTCAGCGCTATTGGGGCTGCCCGATTCCCATCATTCATTGCAAAACTTGCGGCCCAGTCGGTGTGCCGGAAGACCAATTGCCGGTCACCTTGCCCGACGATGTAACCTTCGACAGACCGGGTAACCCGCTCGACCATCACCCAAGCTGGAAGCATGTGGATTGCCCTAAGTGCGGGTCGCCAGCCCTGCGCGAGACAGATACGCTCGACACTTTTGTTGACTCGTCCTGGTATTGGGCCCGCTTCTGCGGCCAGCCAGAGGACCGCCCAACAGACTTAGACGCAGTCGCCCATTGGTTGCCCGTCGATCATTATATTGGCGGGGTGGAGCACGCGGTTTTGCACCTGCTCTATTCGCGCTTCTTTGCCCGCGCCATGAAGGCGGTTGGCCATCAGCCAACTTCTGAACCCTTCAGCCGCCTATTCACCCAAGGCATGGTGACGCACGCGACTTATAAGTCGCAAGATGGTCAGTGGTTGACGCCAGACCAAGTCGAAATCACGGGCAACAGTGCGATAGAAATTGCGACTGGTAAGCCTGCGGTTATCGGCCCGATTGAGAAGATGTCGAAGTCAAAGCGCAACACGGTAGATCCAGAGGACATTATCGACACCTATGGTGCCGATGTTGCGCGCCTGTTTGTCTTGTCTGACTCTCCGCCCGAGCGGGACGTGGAATGGTCTGAGTCTGGTGTAGAGGGTTCTTGGCGCTTTGTTCAGAAAATCTGGGCAGCCTTTGACGCCTTGCCAGAAGGGGCACCTGGCCCACTCCAGGTCGCGACGGGCGTCAGCGGTGCTGCACTTGACCTGCGGCGTGCCGGCCACAAGGCGATTGCCGCCATTAGCTTGGCGATTGATTCCTATCGATTCAACAGCGCGATTGCCCAATTCCATGAATTGGTTGGTCATCTGCGTCGCGCAGAGAGCGACGAAAGTGCCGACATGTTGGCGGCGCGGGTCGAAGTCTTGGGCATTCTCGCCCGTGTGCTCCAGCCCTTCACGCCGCATCTGGCTGAGGAAGCGTGGACGCGGATGGGGGGTGATGGCTTTGTCTCAACGGCACCCTGGCCAGAAGCTGATCAGAGCCTGTTGGCGGAAGCCACCATTATGTTGCCGGTACAGGTAGACGGCAAGAAGCGTGGCGAATTAAATGTCGCAAAGGGCACCTCCAAGGAAGAGCTGGAGGCCTTGGCTCTGGCGTTGCCTGAAGCCGCACATTTTCTTGCAGGTCGAACTGTGGCTAAACTGATTGTGGTTCCAGACCGGATCATCAATATCGTGACCCGTGAAGCATAGGATGGGCAATGCCTTGGCAAAGTTTGGCACAACTGCTTGGATGGTAGCGCTGACTGTCGCTTTGGCAGGCTGCGGCTTCCAGCCCGTCTATAGCACACAAGGCTCTGGCATTGGGCCGGTGACGGTTGCGGCCATTGATGGCCGCACAGGTTATTACCTACGCCAAGAATTGGATCGCCGCGCCGTCTTGGAAAAAGGCACCGGCAGTCCCCGTGTTTTGACTGTGAAGTTTGAGCGTGTCTTCACGCCAGCTGCACAGGGCACCGATGGCATTTCTACCCGTAATGAACTGACCGTAACGGCGACATACGTATTGGCCGCGGCCCCTCCATTGCCTGCGGTGCGTGGCAGCGTCGCGACGAACGTGGCTTATGAAAGTCTCGATCAAGCCTATGGCGATGTAGCGCTTCAAGCGGATGCAGAAGAGCGTGTCGCGGGTCAAATCGCAGAGCGTTTGTGGTTGGACCTCCAGCGGCAAGTTCGGGCAGCACGATGAAACTGACGGGTCTTGCGGCTACGAAAGCTGCGCAAAAGGACCTTTCGCCGCGTTTTGTGATCCTGTCTGGCCCCGATTCTGGGCAATTACGCCGGCTAGCTGAGGCAATCGCCAGCCGTCACCAAAGTCAAAATCCGGATTTAGAGTTTAAGCGGTTTTCCGAAGATGACTTAAAGGCCAATCCTGGTGGCGTCGAAGAAGCTATCAGCAGTGCATCTCTCTTTGGCGGGGCGGCGATTGCCCATGTGCGGGTAGGCGGGGAAAAAGACGCCTCGTTGCTTGCGGGCTTGTTAGAGCGGGCGGAAAAAGGTGGCATTCAGCCCGAAGGCGTGTTGATCTTAGATGTTGGCGATATTGGCCGCAGCTCAAAAACCCGCAAAGCCTTTGAAGACTCTGGTCACGCTTGGTCGCTGCAGCTCTATGAAGCCACGCGAGATGAATTGTTGGGCGTTGCTCGGGCCGAGGCCAAGGCCGCCGGGGCTAGTATAGAGCCTGACGCTTTGTCAGCCATCCTAGAAGCTGTCGCTCAAGATACCGACTCTGTGGCAGCAGAAGTACAAAAGCTTGCTGTATATGCAGGCCCTGAAGGCGTTATCGATCTGGCTGGCGTTGAGGCGGTTGGCTCGGGCGGGCGTGAGGCAGGTTTAGATGAAGCCATTGATGCCGCCTTCTCTGGCCACCCAACCTTAATGGTCCAGCGCCTTGAGCAAGCGTTTGGTGGTGGCGCCAATCCGGTTGCGATTCTCAACGGAACAGGTCGGCGTGTCCGCTTGTTGCTGCAAGTCCGAGCAGGCGTTGAGGGTGGTGGCAATGCGGCCGACATCCTGAAGCACCCTAAAATGGGCGTATTCTGGAAACGCCAAGCGGAAGTTGCTCGTCAAGTCGGTCTGTGGAGCCGCAGTGCATTGGAAGATGTTTTGACTGCAACGCTTGAGGCTGATGGCCAAGTCAAGCGGGCAGGATCCCCTGACACCGCTTTGGTCGAACAACTGCTCATCCGCATCGCACGGCGTGCTGAGCGAATGTCCAAGAGATAAACTTAGTCGTTCTTGCCAGCGCGCTGGTCGCGCCAAGCAGCAATCCGAAGGCGAAGCGCGTTAAGCTTGATAAAGCCTTCCGCATCCTTCTGATTATAGCCACCCGCCGCATCAAAGCTGATGAGTTCTTTGTTGTAGAGCGAGAGCGGGCTGGAACGGCCTTGGACATAGACGCCACCCTTGTAAACCTTTAAAGTGACTTCGCCGGAGACATCTTCTTGGCTGGCATCGATGGCTGCCTGCAGCATTTTGCGTTCTGGCGTGAACCACATGCCGTTATAGATGAGCGTGGCATAACGCGGCATCAATTCGTCTTTGAGATGCATAGCCCCACGGTCGAGCGTGATGCTCTCCATTGCACGGTGGGCTTGCCACAAAATTGTGCCGCCTGGGGTCTCGTAATAGCCGCGCGACTTCATGCCGACAAAGCGGTTCTCCACCAGATCCAAGCCGCCCACGCCATTTTCGGCGCCAATGCGGTTGAGTTCGCTCAAGAGTGCTGCGGGACCATAGGCTTTGCCATTGATCGAGATTGGGTCGCCGCGCTCAAAGCCAATCGTAATCAAGGTCGCTTTGTCCGGCGCTTCTTCAGGCGTGATGGTGCGACGGTCAGACCGTTTGGATACTAGATCGGGCACAGGCTCATTAGGGTCTTCCAGCACGAGGCCTTCAGAGGACGTGTGCAGCAAATTCGCGTCGATGGAGAAGGGCGCATCTTGCTCTTTCCCGGTCGCAATCTCAATCCCGTGCTTCTTAGCGTAAGCGATCAGGTCCGGGCGGCCTTGGAAGCTCCACTCCCGCCACGGTGCGATCACGGTCACGTCCGGCTTCAAGGCATAGTAGGACACTTCAAACCGCACTTGGTCATTGCCTTTGCCGGTCGCGCCATGACAGACGGCATCAGCCCCCACAAGGTTGGCGATTTCGATCTGACGCTTCGCGATCAAAGGACGGGCAATTGAGGTGCCTAACAGATAGACCCCCTCATACAGCGCATTGGCGCGGAACATCGGGAACACATAATCGCGGACGAATTCGTCACGCAGGTCGTCGATGAAAATATTCTCAGGTTTCACCCCGGCGGCCAGAGCTTTAGCGCGGGCTGGGCCCAATTCCTCACCCTGACCTAGATCGGCCGTAAAGGTCACCACTTCGCAGCCATAGGTCTCTTGCAACCATTTCAGAATGATCGAGGTGTCGAGGCCACCAGAGTATGCGAGAACGACTTTGTTGACTTTGCGTTGGGTGGTCATGGGGCTTGGGTTCCAAGGCTGAAGAGCGTGGGTGTCGTGCTAGGCAATCCAAGCCTGTAGATCAAGCGGTCGCCACTCTTTATTTCTCAGCGCTGCTTGTTTTTGTTGAGCCATTTGATCGCAAAGGCGAGGTGGACTAAATGCGCCAGTACAAAGGTAAAGGCCATAAAGACTCTGGCGGTGCCCAACGAAACGGCCTCTTTGGTCAATTGTCCGGTGGGAACGCGATGGGCCAAGAAGGTTAAGAGTAGTCCAAAACCTGCGGCAAGGGCTGGAGCAAACAATAGCGCGAACCTTCTCGGTGCAGTCCAAGTCGGCTGACCATTCTGGTCAAATTGCATCGGGATTCGCGCCCCTGCATCAACTTTTGTCGCAACAGAGGCTGAAATCAACGCCATAAGGATGAGGCCTGCAACAAAGCACAAATCCCCAGTCCACAGCAAAAAATGAGAAAAATCGAGCGGATTCACGCCGCAGACTAGAGCACCATATCGCCGCCTTGAATAGGCCCTTAACAGCAGGCGTTGCGTTACACCACGACCTGCGTGCCCAACTCTACCACACGGCCAGACGGTATGTGGAAGAAGTCTGTCGCATTGGTCGCGTTCTTAGACAGGAAAATATACAAATGATCCTGCCACAGAGGCATGCCGGACGTGCTGGACGCCACGATGGTGCGATGGCCTAAGAAGAAGCTCGTCGACATGATGTCAAATTTTAGGCCCTGCTTCCGGCACATGGTGAGTGCTTTAGGAATATTGGGGCTTTCCATGAAGCCATAATTGACGATGACGATGCGGACATCGGGGATGATCTCCTCAATCTCGATCCGGTCAGCATCCGCCACACGCGGAGTTTCGGCAGTACGGACGCTTAGGATCGCAATTTTCTCATGCAGAACCTTGTTGTGCTTAAGGTTATGCATCAGCGCCACCGGAGCGAGATCAGGGTCGCTTGTCAAGAAAATGGCCGTTCCGGCGACGCGATGTGGCGGGTGGGCCATGAGGGTCTTCAATAGGTCGCGCAGAGGAATTGAATCGCGCCTTGTCTTCTCTGAAAGGATTTGACTGCCCTCTTGCCAACTCCACATTATCACGACGATGGCAGCCCCCAATACCAGTGGGAACCAAGCGCCATGCGGGATTTTTAGGACTTGCGAGCCCAAAAACACGATGTCCAAGGCAGCAATGGGGACCAACAACAGGGCAGCTTGGAACCCACTCCACTTCCACAAACGTGTGACCACTGGCACCGCCAGCAGCGTGTCCATGAACATGGCCCCAGTAATTGCTATCCCGTAAGCGGAAGTCAAATTGCCGGAGGATTTGAACGAGAACAGAAGGACCAAGACGCCAATCAACAAGAAGGTATTGACCTGAGGCACATAGATTTGGCCGGCCTGGGTTTCGCTGGTACGACGGATCTGCATACGCGGTAGAAGGCCTAATTGCACCGCTTGCTGAGTCATCGAGAAAGCACCGGTTATCACCGCTTGGCTGGCGATTACGGCGGCCATAGTCGCCAAGATCATCACAGGCCAAAACGCGGCTTCCGGCACCATCATCCAGAAAGGATCGGCCTTTGCCGCCGGATTGGCCAGCACGAACGCCCCTTGACCCAGATAATTCAGCGCTAAGGATGGGAAGACCAGGACAAACCAAGCTGCACGGATCGGGTTTTTCCCGAAGTGACCCATGTCGGCATAGAGCGCTTCAGCACCGGTAACAGCGAGGAAGATTGAGCCCAAAATAACCAAAGCAACCAGACCGTTTTCCATCAAAAAGCGGATTGCATAGATGGGGTTAAAGGCCAGCCAAACGCGCGGGTCGTCAGCGATATGATAAACCCCCAGACCGGCCAGTGTTAGGAACCATAAAGCGGTTATCGGGCCAAACAATGCCGCGATTTTATGGGTGCCCTTGGATTGCACCAGAAACAAACCAACCAAGATCGCGGCAGAAATCGGCAAAATGTACGGCGTAAACAGATTGCCGACACCAGGAGCAATTTTCAGGCCTTCGATGGCACCCAGAACCGAGATGGCAGGCGTGATAATGCCATCGCCATAAAAGAACGCTGCACCCATGACGCCGCAGAAGAATACCCAAGGTGATTTCCTGCCCATCGCACGCTGTGCAAGTGCCATGAGAGCCAAGGTGCCGCCTTCGCCCTTGTTGTCGGCCCGCATCAAGAACACGACATATTTCAAGGTCACGATTAGGAACAATGCCCACAGCACAAGGGAGACTACCCCCAGAACGGCTACTTCTAGATTGCCAGAGCCCTTCGCGTGCGCCAGTGCTTCGCGCATCGCATAGAAAGGGCTGGTTCCAATGTCGCCAAAAACGACGCCGACTGAGCCCAGCGCGAGCATGAAAAATCCACGGGCGGAATGACTCCCGTGTCCATGGCCGCCACCTTGGGCACCGCTGGCTGGATCACGAAAGCCCTTAGAGGCTTCTTGGTCCGCTGACATATTTGAAGGCGATGCCATCTTGGCTCCCCGAACACAGTGAGTCGGACTGTCGACCCGCTGCCAGTACGCGATTGTAGGCGGCGCCAATACGCCTTTTGTCGGGTGGCTTCAATGCTCAAGCACAATTGGCGGTGGGGATTGCGGGATTTCGCCAGTTACTGCGCGTTTCTCGCTGACTTTGCCGCAGAACTTGTCACGCTGTCACCGATTTCTGAGCTAGACGGGCCGGCAGGGGCCGTCTATCCACCCTCAGAACAGCTAATCCCCTTTGGCGGCAGGAGAGCAAGATATGGCACGACGACTTTGTTTGGTAACTGGTGCTTCGGCGGGGATAGGTCAGGCGATTGCCCGCATTTTTGCTGAGCGCGGCTATGATCTTGCTCTCACCGCCCGCCGAGCAGACCGGTTGGAGAGTTTCGCGGCAGAGTTGAAGCAGACATGGGGTGCTGAAAGTATCACAATCGCCGCAGACTTGGCCGACCGTGCGGCACCCGAGCAGATTGTTTCGGCTTTGGAGGCCGCTGGTCGGCCGGTGGACGCCTTGGTGAATAATGCGGGCTATGGCTTGCAGGGCAATTACTTGGCCTCAAGCTGGGAAGATCATGCGGCCTTCATGCAAGTTTTGGTAGAAGCCCCTCTCGAGCTCGCTTACCGAGTGCTGCCGGGCATGCAAGAGCGACGCTTTGGTCGGATCATGAATGTCGCCTCTTTGGCTGGTCATTTGCCTGCGGCAGCAGGGGCCACCCTTTATGGGGCCTCGAAGGCCTTCCTAATCAAATTCAGCCAAGCCCTCAATCTGGAGAATACCGACAATGGCGTGCATATCAGCGCGCTCTGCCCCGGATTTACCTATTCAGAGTTTCACGACGTCAATGGCATGCGCGATCAAGTCTCCACCATGCCTAAATGGCTGTGGCAGGATGCGAAGACTGTCGCCCAGATCGGTTATGACGCCTTAGAGGCCAATCAGCCTGTGGTGGTGACAGGCACCACCAACAAAACGATTGCCGCGATTGGCAAGCTCTTGCCCGACGGTCTCGCGTTACGACTGATGAAGTCACAAGTGCAGAAGTTCCGCCGCGCCGACTAATTGGGCTGCCTTAATGGCAACCGCAAGGCTTGTGCGGTGGGGTGCGGGGCTTGCGTGGTGGTGGATCCATATGGACCCGGTCGCGCACACCTGAAAAGCGTGTGCCGCCGCCAACAAAGGCATAACCGCCGCCGCCATAGCTATAGGAGGTTTCCGTTGGGAAGCCGACGCCATAGCTCATGCCGCCCATAAAGAAACTTGCCGGAATCAGGGTCACTTCTTGCTGTTGGCAACAAGGCACCGGTGGCATCATGGTCTGGGTCACAAAGGTTTGGGTCACAGGAGGCGGCAACATGGGCGGTGGCAGCATGATGGGAGATTGTGCCGTCGGTGGCTGCAGAATTACGACTTGTGGGGGCTGCGGCTGAAACTGCGGCTGAACCATCATGGGTGGCTGAGGGGCTTGGGCTGCCTGTCCTTGAGGGGCAGGGACCCAATAGCCGCGACAGGCTACATTGGCACCTGCTTGCGGGGCAATGCAGTTCATGGAAATGATTTGATTTGCAGGCTTTGCGCTTGAGGACATCATGCCCTGATCGCTCGAAGAAGCTTGGGATGCGCTACTGTTATAGGTGGAAGTCACGGTCACTGTTTGCTGGCTTGGCGCACTGGGGGCAGCGAGTGCGTGGATATGGGCCGGCTGTGCCTCTGGTGCGCGGGTTGCTTGATAACCACGGTTCGGATCAAACAGGACCGTAGGGCCTGAGCTCTTGGAGGCAGAATAGGTGCTGGATTGGCTCTGCACCGTCATTCCCGGCGCGACCCGGATCATTCCCCCGCAAGCCGCTTGGTCGGCGGCGCTTCCAAGGAGGCAGGGGTCAACCGAACCTGCTGGTTGTGCACCAGAAGCAGCCATGCCATTTGCGGAGGCTTGGCCAGCAACGGCAAGCGCCATCATAGAGACGATGAAAGCAGTTTTGGTCATTCTGACCCCCTTTAGTGGCAAACCACATCCTGTGGTCCGGCTCAAATTTACGTCGAGAGCGACTAAAAGGCTGATAAAGTCAAAAAGTTCAAGGCTGTGCCCGTGTGCGGGGAATTTGCAGGGCTACGGCCTCTTCGCAAAACCCTATGAGGCGACTTCATGTCTTGATCTGACACACCAACCGGCGCTCAAAAATCGTAAGCAATGCCTTTGCGTTCCCAATCGCCGAAGCGGGTTGGTTCAGCCCCTTTGGGACCATTGATTTCACTCGCTAAGGCCATTTCTGCTTCTGCTTGCGCGCGCCGGGCAGCCGCTTCTGCCAAAGCTCGGCCTGATGGCGTGCTCAGGTCGAATGACTCGCCTTCACGCACTGGTGAAGGCAATGAGACGGGCGGGGCGCTTTTTTCAATCATCACAGCCCCTACATATAGGCCCAGCCCAATCGGAGTCGAGCTTTCTATGAACACCACCAAGACTTTCATGCTTCTAGCCGCCATGACCGCTATCTTTATGGGCGTTGGCTATTTGATCGGTGGCGCAGGTGGCATGGCCATCGCCTTTGTGTTGGCTTCGGGCATGAATGTGTTCTCTTACTGGAACTCTGACAAAATGGTCTTGAGCGCCTATCGGGCAATTGAGGTTGGGCCGGATCACCGCGACCCCTTGATCGCGACTTATGCGCAGGATGTTCTGACCATGGCGCAAAAGGCCAATATGCCAAAACCGCGCATTTATGTGATTGAGAACCCACAGCCCAACGCTTTTGCGACTGGCCGCAATCCAGAGAACGCGGCCGTTGCGGCCACGACTGGGCTTTTGTCTATGCTTAACCGACAAGAGATTGCCGGTGTCATGGCCCATGAGCTCGCGCACGTGAAAAGCCATGACACCTTGACCATGACAATTGCTGCGACGTTGGCGGGCGCGATTGGCATGCTGGCAAACTTTGCCATGTTCTTTGGTGGCGACCGGGAACGGCCGAATCCGATTGCGATGATCGCAATGATGATTTTCGCTCCTATGGCTGCCGCAGTGGTGCAAATGGCCATCAGTCGTTCGCGCGAGTATGAAGCTGACCGGCTGGGTGCCGAGATTGCGGGCGATCCGCAATGGTTGGCCTCTGCCCTCCAGAAAATTCAGCACGGCGCGCGCCAAGTCCATAATGAAGATGCTGAACGTCATCCCGCGACGGCCCATATGTTTATTATCAATCCGCTAGCAGGTGGCTTGCGCGACAATTTGTTTTCCACGCACCCAGCTACTGAGAACCGCGTGGCACAGCTGCAAGCTCTGAAAGGCAATGACTTGCCCGGCAATAATCTGGGATTGGATGAAGGTTCTAAGCAAACATCTGGGCCTTGGGGGCGTAAGAAAGGCCCATGGGGATGATTGGGACGTGCGCCTCTGTCTGTCTTGGCACTTGACCCAGGGCAGTTGGACGCGCAGGAGCCTGCCCCATGCCGTCTGATCCATCCCATCCTGAACGTCCGCGTTCCCGTAAGCCGCATTCTGGTTCTCCTCGTCGGGACTCCGGCCCAAATGGGGCAGGCGACCGCCGCGCGCCGCGCGCCCTCGTTAATCCAGACCCTGCGCGTTTTGCCGCTGTTTGCCTCGTCTCCCATGTTGTCGATCAGCGTTGGACCTTAGAAGAAGCGATGCGGAAGGAGCAGGCGTTTGTTCGCCTCGATGGGCGTGACCGTGGCTTTGCTGCCCATTTGACTTTGGCAACTTTGCGCGCGCTTGGCCTCGTCGACGCGGTGCTGGCAACTAAACTGGCTAAACCACTGCCGGACAGCGCGCATTTTGCAAAGGCGCTGTTGCGCGTTGGTGCCGCTCAATTGATCGAAGGTTTGGCTCCACCCCACGCGGCGGTCGGTCGGTCTGTCGATCTAGCAAAGTTTGAGGCAACCGGACGCGGGTTCGCCGGTCTTATAAATGCGGTTCTGCGCCGGATCGCGACAGAGCCCTTGGTGCGACCCCATGACCGTGAGCGCGTGCCCGCCTTGTGGTGGAACCGTTGGCGCACTGCCTATGGAGCCGAGGCGGCAGACGCGATTGCTGAAAGCCTCGCTCGCCAGCCCGCTCTTGATCTGACCACGAAGGGTGATGCTGCAACCATTGCCGAAGCAGTTGACGGCATTGTCCTGCCGACGGGCAGCGTCCGTCTGAAGGAAACACCCAGCGATGTAACCACTCTGCCGCTCTGGGGCGAGGGCAATTATTGGGTTCAAGACGCCGCAGCGGCTCTGCCAGCGCGGCTATTGGCAACCAAAGTCGGCGAGAAAGTCTTGGACATGTGTGCCGCGCCTGGCGGCAAGACGATGCAATTGGCTGCGACAGGGGCCGACGTTACGGCCCTAGACCTCGATGCCGCGCGGATTAATCGCGTGGCTGAAAACCTTGCCCGCACCAGTTTGACTGCCCGCCTTCAAGTCGCCGACGCACGAACGGTTTCTGAGGAACCTTTTTTTGACGCTATTCTTCTGGATGCACCGTGCAGTGCGACAGGGACACTACGCCGCAATCCAGAAGCGCTCTGGATCAAGACACCGAGTGATGTAGCGCGTTTTGCCGCTGTGCAGATTGAGCTTGTTAAGGCCGCTGCGGCAGCTCTTAAGCCTGGCGGCCGGCTTGTTTACGCAGTGTGTTCGCTAGAGCCAGAAGAGGCCGATCCTGCTGTGTCTGCTGCGATTGAAGCCGGGCTGAAATTGTCCCCGATCGCACCGGATGAGGTTCCTGACTTGGGCCAAGCGGTGACTGAGCAAGGCTGTCTGCGCATTCTTCCTTACTATTGGGGCGATCGTGGCGGCATGGACGGGTTTTTCATCGCGCGCTTTGTGAAGCCTGAATAGGCTCACGGCTCGAGGGCCGAATTGCTATCTTGCAGTGACCTCCCGAAACAGAGCATGATCAAACCATGTCAAAGCTTCTCATCAGCCCATCCATTCTGTCTGCGGATTTTGCTAAACTTGGCGACGAAGTTGCGGCAATTACAGCAGCGGGAGCCGATCTCATTCACATCGATGTGATGGACGGCCACTTTGTGCCTAACATCACAATTGGTCCGCAAGTTGTGAAGGCCTTGCGGCCGCACTCAGACAAGCCGTTTGACGTGCATTTGATGATCGCGCCAGCCGATCCTTATCTGCAGGCCTTTGCCGAAGCCGGAGCGGACATCATCTCGATCCATCCAGAAGCTGGACCTCATTTACATCGCAGCCTGCAGACAATCCGAAGCTTGGGTAAGAAGGCAGGTGTCGTTTTGAACCCATCCACCCATGAATCCGTCTTGGCTCATGTCATGGATATGGTCGACCTTGTTTTGGTGATGAGCATTAATCCAGGTTTTGGCGGCCAGACCTTCTTGCCTAGTCAATTAGGTAAGATTGAAGCCTTGCGTAAAATGATTGACCAAACGGGGCGGGAAATCCTGCTGGAAGTTGATGGTGGGGTTAATCCGCAAACAGCGCGCGACTGTTTCAATGCCGGAGCCGACACTTTGGTCGCTGGGACAGCAGTCTTTAAAGGTGGACCACTCAGTTATCAGGCCAATATCGCCGCACTCAAAGCGGCAGCGGGCTAGGGGCCTCAGATGCCAATCCAAACCAAGAATCAGTCAGGGGCGGGCAGTCAAGCGCGCTTCGGGCATGAGTTGCGCGGTTTGTTTGAGGTCGGTGTATTTGCGGACGACGGTGCCTTAGTGCCGCGGCAATGGCATCCATTGCCGGATTTTCGTCCTTCGGTGCCGGAAGAGGGGCTAGACCTTTTGCAGGGGCGAACTCCGGCTCGCACGGAACTTGGCGGATTCGATCCCTTTCTCGGACCGTTCTCGCTGCCTGCCACGATGAACCATAGTTGGACTGCATCTTTTGAATTCTTGCGCGATTTGTCGCCTTCCTATGGTGATCTAGTCCCGATATTGGAACTTTGGCTCGATCAATGGTTTGTGCGCCAAGCGCAGGAACCTCAATCTGGATTGGCTAAATGGAGGGCTGCGACGAGCGGACCTAGTCGCAGTGAAATCATGGTCTGGCGTGGTCGTAGAGTGATCAATTGGCTGGCCCACCTACTTCCGATGGCGCAAGGCTTTTCAGCCAATTTGCAGGCCAGAATCTGGCATGCCCTTTTGGCAGACATTGGACGCTTGGTAGAGCCAGATCGCGGATTATTGGCCAGTCTCACCCAAGGCTGGGAGCCTTTGAATCGCCGTGCTGTTTGGACACGGGCCTCGGCACTAGTGAGTGTTACAGGCAGCGCGCCAGGCTTGTTACGCCAAGCTACTTTTGATGAAGCTTTGGAACGTTTAGAGGAACTTATCGCCGCAGATGGCATGTTTGCCGACGGTTCGCCCCTGGGTACGTTATCGGCCGCTGCAGATTTGGCGATGATGACTCGGGTTATTGAGGTTGAGCCGATCAATGAACGCGTGCGAACCGCGCTCGCGACTTTGCAGCGCTCTGACGGATCGCTCGTCACTTTCAATAAGCAACGTGGTTATGGCGGTCTTGTTGAATCGGTTTTGGGACCTGGACGTTGGCGACGCGCCTCAATTCTTAAAACCGGGCATATTGGCTTTGTGGAAGCTGGTTCCACGCGACTTTGGATACGCACACCAATGGGGCAATCGCAAGCGGGGCCAATTTGCGAAGTGGAAGCAGGAGGTGTTGAGCTTATTTCCTGTAGCTCCCTTGGCGTCTCAGCATTGGAGTTCACCCGACAAGTGGAGATGCTCGACCCGCAAATGCGCCGTCGCGATGACGATGGCCATGCGCTGTTGGAAGGCAAATCCAGCTTTGAGGTAGAAGGCCATCGCCACACTTGCGTCCGTACCGTGAAGGTCCGACAGGACGGCAGGCACATTCACGGTGAAGATGCCTTGTTTTCAGGCGTGAATGGGTCCCGCGTGCAAGTGCGCGGCTTAATCTTCGATTTGGGAGAAGGCTGCGATCCTGTTCTCAGCCGCGACGGCGAGAGCGTAATGATCCGTACACCAGCGCGACAGGCTTGGCGGTTCCGTTGCCTTGGTTTTGATACTCAGATAAATCAGTCGAATATGCATTTTTCTACCAGTTTGTCACAAAATCGCCGCCATCAATTGCTTGTTACCCCCAAAGCGACCGACACCGGCAAAGACTTGATCATTCGTTGGGACCTTCAGTTTGAGGATTTGATTTGACCCGTCATAAGCTAAAAATCTTTTCCACAGGCTATTTGATCGATATCGCCCTAGCTGTATTCAGCTTCTGGCTGGCGCTTTATTTGGCTTACGGCATCGGGCTGGCACCCGCCTCGATTGAAGGCACAATCATTGCGCTTGTTTGTTATGGGATGGCGATAGCCGCAGCTTTGGTCGCTTTTCGTCTCAATCAATTGGTCTGGCGTTGGACCTCAGCGGATGACTTGGTTCGGTTGTCACAAGCAATCGCAGCTGCTGGCATTGGAACGGTCGCGGTTTTGTTTTTCGTCGACCCCTCTGTGACCGTACCGCGCATATCACCCGCTTTGGCAGCCTTAGTTTCGCTCGTTCTGATGGCTGCTGCCCGTGGTTTTGCTCGGGTGCTATCCGGTGGTGGCATACGTGCGTTGTTCCGTACGATCGCCCCGAACGCGCCGGCGACTATTTTGGTTGGCCCCACGGATGCAATTACCCAAGCCATTCACGCAGCGCGTCTAACGGGGCCATTGCCCATTCGGCCGATCGCCATTGTTTCAACCATGGGTACACAAGTCGGAAAGATTTTTGCGGGAGCACGGGTGTTTGGTGGCCTCGAGACACTCGAAGCCCTTGTTACCGACGCGCTCTCCCGTAACTCCGAAGTGCGGATTGCTTTGATTGGCCGTGATCCTGCCCGGCGCGCTGCGCAAGTGGCGCTACAGGTAGCGGCGCGTAAAGGGGTCGCCTTGATGCGCATTCCTGAAGGTGCCGGGGCTACCTTGGGGGCGGTGCACCCCGCCGATGTGCTTGGTCGCACGCGCCGAGAGCTCGATCTACGCGGACCTCGCGGTCTTGTGCGGTTTAAACAGATTTTGGTGACCGGTGCGGGCGGGACTATTGGCAGCGAAATCGTCAAGCAAATCGCTGAGCTCTCCCCCAGTCGGATCGTTTTAGTTGACTCGTCTGAGAATAATCTTTTCCAGATTTCGTCGGAGATCCGGGCAACCCATCCAAATGTCGATATTGTGGCACGCTTGTGTGACATTCGCGACGCCCAGCGCATCAATGCGATTTTTGACAAGTATCGGCCCCATGTCGTCGTTCACGCGGCCGCAAACAAACATGTGCCCATGATGGAGGGCCATTTCTGCGAGGCCCTTGAAGTCAATTTAGGCGGCACTTGCGTGGTAGCCGATGCGGCTATGGCCGTGGACGTGGAATCCTTTGTTTTCATTTCGACAGATAAGGCGGTGAATCCCGTCAATGTGATGGGGGCCGCGAAGCGCGTCGCGGAATTGTATGTGCGCGACTGTTCGCGCCGCGCGAAAGGGGCATTCCACTCCGTCCGCTTCGGCAATGTCTTGGGGTCGAGCGGGTCGGTTATGCCCGTGTTTGAGCGCCAAATTGCCCGAGGTGGCCCTGTTACGATCACCCATTCGGAGATGACGCGGTGGTTCATGACGGTTGAGGAAGCCAGTTCGCTGGTGCTGCAAGCCGCTGCCATTGGTGCAGAGAAGGGTGGCACTATTTCCGGCGGCCAATTCGTCCTGGATATGGGCGAACCCGTGCGGATTATGGAACTGGCTGAAGCCATGATTCGAATGAAGGGCAAGGAACCTTGGCGCGATATTGCGATTGTTGAAACCGGCCTTCGCCCCGGCGAGCGCTTGCACGAGGAATTGTTCCATACGTTTGAGCGCGTTGAGAACACGCCTGTTGAAGGTGTCCTTGTAGCCAGCGATCCCATGGAGCCGCCCGAAAACCTGCGAACCCTTATCGATCATGTGCTCGATGCAGCCCGAAAAGACAAGGAAACCGCCGCTTTGATGTGGTTGCAACGTATCTTGCCGGGCTTCAGACGTGGTGAGGCGCAGCAGTCTTCAATGGCAAACATTGATCTGGCTGGTCGTTAGGTACGGCGATAGAGCTGGTGCGACTCTTTGAATGCCGCCAACTTTTTCCGTACTTGCGGCCACAGGAGGATAGAACTCTCCCAAGACTTTGCCATGGGCTCGCGGCGATTAGGAATGATCCAAAAGTTCCGATTTAACCTTGCGCTCTTCAAAAATCACTTACGATTTCTGAATTTAGCGACTATTTCCGGCCGATACTCACATACGTAAAGCCATCTTGGCGCAAATCATCTGGATTATAGATATTGCGTAAGTCCACCATGACTGGCTTTCTCATTTGCGTGGCAATGCGCTCAAAATCGAGCGCGCGGAACTGATCCCATTCAGTCAGGATGACAATTGCATCAGCATTATCTGCGACTTCATACGGCCCACCAACCATTTCAATGCCAGACAGCTCTTTCTTGGCCTCTTCCATACCTTCTGGATCATAGGCTCGGATTTTGGCACCCGCTGCTAGCAAGGCTGGAACAATGTCCAAACTAGGGGAATCGCGCATGTCATCGGTGTTTGGCTTGAACGTCAGGCCCAAAATACCAACAGTCTTGCCAGCAACATCCCCGCCGCAAGCTTCAATAATTTTGCCAGCCATACGCTTCTTCCGGTTTGTGTTCGAGGCAACAGTAGCCTCGACAATGGTCACGGGTGCGTGGGACTCTTGTGCAGTTCGCATCAAGGCGAGCGTGTCCTTCGGGAAGCAGGATCCACCATAACCTGGCCCTGCATTCAGAAACTTTTTGCCGATCCGATTATCCAAGCCAATGCCGCGCGCTACTTCTTGCACATTGGCGCCTACTTGCTCGCAAAGGTCTGCCATTTCGTTGATATAGGCGATCTTGACTGCCAAGAATGCGTTGGCAGCATATTTGATCAACTCGCTTGTCCGACGGTCCGTAAACAGGATCGGCGTCTCGTTCAGAAATAACGGCCGATAGAGCTCGCGCATCACTTGCCGAGCGCGTTCATCCTCGGTGCCTACAACAACTCGGTCTGGTCGTTTAAAGTCGCCAATCGCTGCCCCCTCGCGCAGGAACTCGGGATTTGAAACGACAGAGAAGTCGCCTTTAGGGTTCACTTCCGACATGATCCCCTGCACCAAATCACCGGTTCCGACAGGCACGGTGGATTTATTGACCACCACAGTATAGCCCTTCATGTGCTCCGCAATTTCGCGTGCTGCTTGCTCAACATAGGACAGATCGGCATGTCCATCACCGCGGCGTGAGGGCGTTCCCACGGCGATGAAAACCGTATCTGCATCTTTTACCGCATCGCTCAAGTCTGTGGTAAATGACAAGCGGCCTGCGTTAACATTCGAGGCAACCAGATCTTCAAGCCCCGGTTCAAAGATCGGCATGATCCCTTGATGTAGGCGTTCAATCTTCCCAACATCCTTATCGACGCAGGTCACTTGATGGCCGAAATCTGCAAAGCATGCACCTGAAACCAACCCAACGTATCCTGTGCCGACCATTGTAACGCGCATTTTAAAAACCCTTGTCTAATGAGGATGTTTTGTGAAGCCGAGCCAATTGGTGCGGCTCGTATGCTTCAAACCTCTGCCTGTCTCTTTAAGCGATGGGTTTGAAGAAAATAAGTCTAATTCCGCAACAGCGCAGCACGCAACGCGGAATTCTCTATTGTTTAGTCTCGGGCGAGAAGTTTTTCGATCATCGCGCGCACATCTGCCCCAAGCTCTGGGTCCTTCAAAGCGTAGCCGACAAAGGCTTCTGCATAGCCAATGCGTGAGCCACAATCAAAGTCGCGTCCCGCAAACTCTACCGCATGAAAGGCTTGAACTTCCATGAGACGCAACATGGCGTCGGTTAGTTGAATCTCGCCGCCTGCCCCCCGTTCCTGAGTTTCAAGATAGTGGAAAATTTCAGGTTGGAGAATATAGCGCCCTGTTATGCGCAGATTTGAAGGTGCGACTTCTTTGGCTGGCTTTTCGACCATGCCCGTAACCGGCATGGATTTGCCAACTTTTGGGCCGTGCGCGATGACGCCATAGCTCGAAACCTGATCGATTGGCACAGGATCAACGGCAATGACATTGCCACCAACTTCCTCATAGCCAGCAATCATTTGTGCCAAGCAGGAAGGGCTGGCTTGGACCAATACATCTGGCAGCAAAACGGCAAAAGGCTCATTCCCAATGATATCTCGGGCGCACCAAACTGCGTGACCAAGGCCCAGTGGCGATTGCTGGCGCACAAAGCTTTTGGAGCCTGCCTCCGGCAACATATCTTCCAGCATTTTCAACTGGACGGTCTTGCCCGCCCGACGCAGCGAATCTTCAAGCTCATAGGCCCGATCAAAATAGTCTTCGATGGCATTCTTGTTTCGGCCGGTCACAAATACAAAGTGTTCAATGCCGGCTTCTAGTGCCTCCTCAACAACCCAATGGACAGCAGGCCGATCAAATACTGGCAACATTTCTTTGGGCAATGACTTGGTGGCTGGCAGAACGCGCGTTCCAAACCCTGCCACTGGCAAAACGGCCTTACGAATTTTTTGCATAACTATTCTCCACGAGCCGGCGCAAATATCAGCGCTCTATAGTCCGTCCGCTTTGCAGTGCCCACCCGCTGTTGCAGAAGACAAAAACCGTCGCGAATGTATTGTGTCGAGAAAGAGCAGAAATCATGCCACAGGCGGCCGCAGGGCGGTGTTTTTTGCAGCGATGGAACTAACATGGCGAGGACATACTGGACGCTGGCCTTGAGGGTACGTCCTCGGTGCTTTATGCGGGCATCTTGAGCACGCGCCCGTCGCAACAAAGGACTGGAACCATTATGAAGATTTTCATTGATACCGCCGAAGTCGCAGATTTAAAGGCTCTGGCCGCCACGGGGCTTGTCGACGGCGTGACCACTAATCCATCCCTTATCGCTAAATCCGGGCGCAAAATTGCTGAGGCCATTGAAGAGATTTGCGCCTTGATTCCGGGGCCGATTAGTGCAGAAGCTGTGGCTAGTGACTACGACACTTTGCTGGCAGAAGGTCGGTATTTGGCGAAGATTGCGCCGAATGTGGTTGTGAAATTACCATTGACGCCTGTCGGGCTTCGAGTCTGCAAGACCTTGAGCGACGAAGGGACACCTGTAAATGTCACATTGTGTTTTTCGGCCGTCCAAGCTCTTTTGGCCGCTAAGGCTGGAGCCAGTTATATCTCACCCTTCATCGGTCGCCTCGACGACAATGGCCAAGACGGTATGGAACTGATCCGCGATATTCGAGTTATTTATGACAACTATGGCTTTGAGACCCAAATTTTGGCTGCGTCCGCCCGCACTGCAATGCACGTTCGCGATGCGGCCCTTGCTGGCGCGGATTGCTCGACCCTACCACCCGCGGTTTTCCACGCGCTTTATAAGCACGTTTTAACCGATCTCGGGCTAGAAGCGTTCATGAAAGATTGGGCAAAGACCGGTCAGTCGATCCTTTAGATCGGCGGGGGGGATCGAGCCAGAATGGGACACCCATCATCCGATGGGAAAACCCCAGCGCATAAGGGCAAGCTTTTGGCGACACACATGCTATCCCCAGTAATTACACCTGTTATCTTGTCGGGTGGCGCGGGTTCGCGTCTCTGGCCCTTGTCGACTCAGTCCAAGCCGAAGCAATTCCATGCCTTGGTTGGTACTGTAACAATGTTTGGGCAAACATTACGGCGTGTGGCGGTTGATCAAGCCGCACAATTCGGTGCGCCGCTTGTCATCTGTGGCCTTAGTCATCTCGTGCAAGTCACAGAAGAGCTCGCACGCGAGGAAATAGCCGACGCGACGATCGTTCTCGAACCTAAGCCGCGAAATACGGCACCGGCACTCGCGGTTGCCGCTCTGATTCAAGCCGAACGTGATCCAGAAGCGCTGATGCTGGTTTTGCCGGCAGACCACGTCATTGCCCGCCCGGAAAACCTGCATAAAGCCTGCCTGGATGCCTGTGCCGCCGCAATTGACGGTCGAATCGTAACCTTTGCCGTAACCCCCACTGGGCCCGAAACGGGCTATGGATACATCAAGAGCGGCCATTCTTTGGGGCCGGGAGTTTTTGCGGTTGAGGCATTCCGAGAAAAGCCTGATTTAGCAACCGCAGCGACCTATTTGGCTGATGGTCACTACGCATGGAATGCCGGCATATTCTTCTTCAAGGCCAGCACTTTTTTGGCGGAACTTAAGGCGCATGCACCAGAAGTGTTGATCGCAGCGCGCGAGGCCTTGGTCCACAGCCGCCGCGAGGAAGGCCGCATTTTTCTTGAGGAAACCGCCTTCATCCAAGCCCCTTCTATCTCGGTTGACTATGCCGTGATGGAGCCAACAGACTGCGCGGCCGTTGTCCCAGTGGATATGGGTTGGAACGATGTTGGTTCGTTCCTGACGCTCTGGGATCTGGCCGAAAAGGACGCTGATGACAATGTCTCTCAAGGGCCAATAGCGATGTTTGATGCGCAAGGTTGCCTCGCACGTTCAGAAGATGTCCCCGTCGCCTTGATCGGGGTGAAGGATCTGGTTGTGATTGCCACGGCTCAGGGCATTTTAGTTATGCACAAGGATCGCGCGCAAGATGTTCGTCTTGCAGCGGATGCCTTCCGAACGAAGATTTAGAATGCCGCGAGATTTCAACTACATTCTGACTGTCAGATGCCCAGACCAAACAGGGATTGTTGCTGCGGTCTCACGCTTTCTTGCAGACCGCGGCCTGACCATCGAAGAAGCGGACCATTTCCACGATCAGCTTGAAGGCCATTTCTTTATGCGGACGGCCTTTAAATCAAGTTCGGAGGCTGCACCTTTGCCTTTGATCGAGTTGGAGGCTGGCTTTGCGCCTATTGCACAACGCTACAGCATGGACTGGGCTTTCCATCCTACCGGAGAAAAGCCGCGCATTGTTCTGGCAGTTTCGAAGTCTGGCCACTGCCTAAATGATCTTTTGCATCGCTGGCGGTCTGGTTGGTTGCGGGCAGATATTGTTGGCGTTGTCTCAAATCACGAGGACTTGCGGGAAGAGGTTCAATGGCATGGATTGCCGTATCTCTATCGTCCAATAAAGGCCGAAACAAAGGTAAATGCGGAAGCTGACTTCTTGGCCTTTATGCACGAGCATCAGGCACATCTTCTGGTGCTTGCGCGATATATGCAGGTCTTGACGCCAGAGACTGTCGCGGCCCTGCACGGCCGTTGCATAAACATTCACCACTCGTTTTTGCCGGGCTTCAAAGGGGCTAAGCCCTATCACCAAGCCCATGCCCGTGGTGTGAAGATGATTGGGGCTAGTGCTCATTATGTGACCGCGGATTTGGATGAGGGCCCGATCATCGAACAAGGGGTGGAACGCGTCACCCACTCTGATACGCCAGATGATTTGATCGAAATTGGCCGCGATTTAGAATGCACCGTGCTGGCTCGTGCTGTCAGATGGCATTGCGAACACCGTATTCTGCTGGCCGGTCATCGGACAGTTGTCTTTCGATAAACAAACATGGGTAGGCACAATGGCGCAGCCTTTAAACGCATTCTCTTTATTCTAAACCCAATCCGCGCTAGTGCACTGCCACTTCAATTGGAGCTTACAAAATGACGCATACCACCATGCCAAAGCCACGAACTGACTTGGCCACCAATACTTTGGATTTCGAAATGAATCCTTTGGTGAAGGCCACCGGTTTCCGTGAGTACGATGCCCGCTGGTGGTTCGGCATTCAAGGCAACGCTAAAGCGCCAGAGCTGAACTTCCTCGGGGTGCAGGCACTAGGCCTTGGACTTGGTACATTGTTACACGAATATGGCGCGAGCCGTGTCGTCGTTGGTCACGATTTCCGCTTCTATTCCCTGTCAATCAAGCAGGCTCTGACGATCGGCTTGATGCAGGCCGGCTGCGAAGTCCTAGATATTGGCTTGGCTTTGTCTCCAGTTGCCTATTACGCCCAGTTCGCTTTGGACGCGCCGGCAGTTGCCATGGTGACCGCGAGCCACAACGAAAACGGTTGGACTGGGGTGAAAATGGGTGCCCAAAAGCCGTTGACTTTTGGGCCGGATGAAATGGGCAAGCTACGCGACATCGTCCTGTCTGGCTCTTTTGTTGAGCGGCCGGGCGGCAGCCTTACTCGAATTGAGGGTATGCGAGAGCGCTACATTGCTGATGCGGTCGGCGACTTTAAGCTGAGCCGTCAGATAAAAGTTGTTGTCGCGTGCGGTAATGGCGCAGCTGGTGCCTATGCGCCGGACGCGTTGCGCCGCATGGGCGCGGATGTGGTTGAGATGGACTGCGACCTCGACTGGACCTTCCCAAAATACAACCCCAATCCGGAAGACGAAGAAATGCTGCACGCTATGGCTGAAACCGTGCGTGCGACTGGAGCAGAACTCGCCCTAGGCTTTGATGGGGATGGCGACCGTTGCGGCGTGGTGGATGATTCCGGGGAAGAGATTTTTGCCGACAAGATCGGCCTGCTCCTTGCCCGCGACATGAGCGCCCTGCATCCAAATGCGACCTTTGTTGTCGATGTGAAGTCCACCGGAGCTTATGAGATCGATCCGGTCTTGAAAGCGAATGGCGCAAAGGTTGACTACTGGAAGACTGGCCACTCTTATATCAAGCGCCGTACCAATGAGCTAAACGCTCTGGCGGGCTTTGAGAAGTCCGGGCATTTTTTCCTACGCGCGCCCTACGGGCGGGGCTATGACGACGCTCTGGTTGCCGCCCGCGTGATCCTAGCGATGTTGGATCGTGCTGGCGGGGCCAAGTTGTCAGAAATGAAGCAAAAGCTGCCGTTGACGTGGACTTCACTCACCATGTCCGCCCATTGCGGGGATGAAGTCAAATATGGCGTGATTGATCGCGTCGTGGCGGACTATGTCGCCTTGGCTGCATCTGGCGGAAAAATCCTTGGTCGCTCGATCCGCGATGTGAATACGGTTAATGGCGCGCGTGTCACGCTGGAAGACGGCTCATTTGTGCTCGTCCGCGCCTCCTCCAACAAGCCGGAACTGGTGGTCGTCGTTGAAAGCACCGTATCTGATGCAGACATGCGTGCCTTATTCCATGAAGAAGCCAAGCCTCGCCTGTCAGCATTCTCTGAAGTCGGACATTACAATCAAACCGTTTAAGCCTTAGAAGGGCACTAATTTATGGACATAGAGATCAAGCGCCTTCGCACTTGGATGTTTGATCATGCATTGCCCCTCTGGGCGGAGCGCGGCTGGGACCATGTTAACGGTGGCCCGGTTGAAGAGTTGGCTCTCGACGGCGGACTGTCCGACCCCGGCTTTAAGCGGGTTCGGGTATTCTGCCGTCAGGTCTATGTCTTCTCGCATGCTTATCTTCTCGGCTGGCAGCCAGGCATTACCCATGCCAAAAAAATGTGTGAGGCCATGGTGGCTCATTGTTGGCAGGGGCCAGATTTAGGCTGGGCCAAGCTGGTCACATCAGACAATCAGGTCGTTGATCCGACGACGGACCTTTATGACAATGCCTTTGCCTTATTCTCTTTAGGTTGGTTCTACCGCGTTTGCCCGACTCCTGACGTTTTGGATATGATGCAGCAGACGGTGACTTTGATCGATACCAAGATGCGCCACCCCAAGCTTGGGTTCTGGCACCAAGTTCCAGTAAAAGGGCCGCGACTGCAAAACCCGCATATGCATTCGCTTGAAGCCTGCCTCGCCTGCTTTGAAAGCACGCAAGACCCGATCTTTGCCAGATTGGCGCGCGAGATTATCGGCTTGTTTCAGTCTCACTTCTATGACCCCTCACGTCGGACCTTGTGCGAGTATTTCGACGACAATCTCGATCGCCTGACCGAGGAAAAGGGTCATTGGGTAGAACCCGGCCATCAATTTGAATGGGCTTGGATTTTGGCCTCCGCCCATAAATTATTGGGTGTCGAGGTAACAGATCTAGTCAAAGGGCTGATTGCCTTTGGCGAAGAAAAGGGCGTCGATCACACGAGTGCAGCCACATATAATGTTATTCTGGACGATGGCAGGTTTATCGATGCTGGTTCCCGCACTTGGCCGAATACCGAACGCCTCAAGGCGGCTGTTGCGCTCTATGAACTGACAGGTGCTGATCCGTTGCCCGTTTTAAAGCCTACATTGGAGCTTTTGCTCAATCGATATCTTGCGGTTGAGCCCTTGGGGGGGTGGCTCGATGCGTTTGATCAGGCTGGACAACCCACCGCCAAAGCTATGCCAACATCGACCTTTTACCATTTGTTTTTGGCTTTCGCCGAAGTGTTGCGGGTTGCAGACCGCCTAAAAGCACAGTAGCGAAGCGCGGAAGTCCAGCACAGGAACGGCTGCGCGTCGGACCCATAAGAAGGCTCACCACGTGTCAGACGTTTTAGAAAAGCAGGTCCGGATTGGTGTCGCAGGGGCCGGCGTGTTTGGCCGCAATCATGCCAACAAGATTAAGGCCAATCCGCGTGCCACTTTGGTCGGAATTTTTGACTTGAATGCAGACCGAGCAGAAGCTTTGGCCACCGAAATGGGCACTAAAGGCTTTTCTGACTTGTCGATAATTCTGTCGGATGTCGATGCGCTTGTCGTTGCCACCCCAGCAATCGCGCACGGGGGCGTTGCCCGCGCGGCGATTGACGCAGGTAAGCACTGCTTGGTTGAAAAGCCCCTGGCCGCAACAGCGGCAGACGCCGACATCCTGTGCCAGCACGCGGCTGAACGCGGCGTGGTGCTGCAGGCCGGTCATCAAGAGCGCTACATCTTCCAGGCAATGGGTTTGTTAGAGGTGGAAGAACAACCTTTGTTGTTAGAGGCCACGCGGGTCGGTTTGCCCAGCATTCGGGGTGCTGATGTGTCAGTTACCTTGGACCTGATGGTCCATGATATTGATCTAGCGCGACTCCTTTTCCGCTCAGAGCCTGTCGCTATTAAGGCCAAGCGCTTAGCAGGCAAACCAGAAAACCCTGATGCAGTCGAAGCGGTATTGACGTTTGAAGGTGGTGGTGAGGCCCGCTTTTTTGCTAGTCGCGCCGCTGAAGAGCGTGAGCGCCGGATGACCATTGGCTATACTGGTGGAGAAGTAGCGATCGATTTCATTGCGAAGAGCTTCAGCGATGGGCCAGACTTCGGCCTGCACCCTGATTTTGCAACCCGCATTCCCGATCCTATGGGTGCGGCTACTGCTGACTTTATCGCCGCCATTCTATGCGAGCGCGCCGTGGTGATTTCAGCTGCTGATGGTGCTGCGGCTGTAAGGATTGCAGAGGCGATTGATACGGCAACCCGCGCCTAATTAAAACTTTAAGTTGTAAATGTGATTATGCCCACAGATTCTTACGCGCCATTTACCTATACTCATACCTCACTACTGATTGGGATATTCCGCCGTTGCGAGCTTTCGTAAATACGCTCCATAATCGCTGTTGCCAAGTTCAAAGCCGCGATGTTCTAGTGCTTCTAGGCTCAGCCAACCGTTTCTATAGCTAATCTCTTCAATACACCCGATCTTTAATCCTTGCCGCTTTTCAATCGTTCGTACAAAGTCGGCTGCTTCCATGAGGCTGTCTGTAGTCCCCATATCGAGCCAAGCCGCGCCACGGCCCAAGCGCTTAACTTCGAGCAAGCCAAGGTTGAGATAAGCGATGTTAATGTCCGTTATTTCTAACTCTCCCCGGGCGGACGGTTTGATCGTTTTTGCGATGTCGACGACATTATTGTCATAGAAATAAAGCCCTGTAACCGCCCAATTGGATTTTGGCGACATTGGCTTTTCTTCTAAGGCGATTGGGCGTTCTTGATCGTTGAAGTTGACTACCCCGTATTGCGATGGGTTGTTAACTCGATAAGCAAAAACAGTTGCGCCGCTTTCCCTGGAACACGCCTCTTGCAAAAGCATTCTTAGTCCACCGCCATAAATGATATTGTCACCTAGAACCATGGCGCAGGGTTGGCCATCAAGGAAGGTTTCCCCGATCAGAAAAGCCTCGGCTAGCCCACGCGGCGCGTCTTGGGTTGCATAGCTCAGAGAAATGCCGAATTGTTCACCATCTCCGAGTAAGGCCTCAAAAGCTGGTCGATCACGCGGTGTCGTGATGATTAGAATGTCGCGAATGCCCGCTAACATGAGCACGGAGATAGGATGATAGATCATCGGCTTGTCGTAGACAGGTAAGAGTTGTTTAGAGACCGCGAGTGTCAACGGAAAAAGCCTTGAACCCGTACCTCCAGCTAGAACGATGCCTTTTCTTGCTATTTTCGCCATCCTAATCAGTCCTAGATTTCATTGATTGTTGAATCGAGTTCTGCCCAATCAGACTTGGCAAGCAGGCATCCAAGCCTCTTGGCAGCGTACCATATGCCTTTAGAAAAGCTGTGCAATCCAAGCGGGAGTCTATTGGGCGACGCGCGGGGGCACCATAAGCTGCCTGTGTCGTGGCTTCAACTTGGGCAGTCTTTAGGCCTAGTTCCGCTCTGACCTTCATAATCGCGCGCGCGAAATCTAGGCGTGACACGCCTTGTGACCCAGCCACATGAAAAGTTCCGAAGGTTGCAGTGCCTGCGATGATGTGCTCGCATACCCTAACCAAGCAGTCAGCTAGGTCATTCGCGAGCGTTGGACAAGAGGCTTCGTCTTCTACAATTGTGACTTTGTCCTTCCCTCCTGCCAATCGCATAATTGTCGCAAAGAAGTTACCGGCGTCTGGACCATAAATCCAAGATGTACGAATAATTAGGTGCTCGCTTGTCGCGTTTTTGATGGCTCGCTCGCCATCGGCCTTTGATCTGCCGTAGACATTTAAGGGTGCGACAATGGCGGATTCCCGAATTGGCGCACTGGCCTCATCACCAAAAACATAATCCGTAGATAAATGAATGAGCGTTGATCCCAATTCACTACAGACATTGGCCAGATTTTCTACCGCTGTTGCGTTGGTTGCAAACGCCCGCACAGGGTCAATCTCGCAAACATCTACGGCAGTAAATGCAGCAGTATTGAGAACGATATCGGGCTTAATCTCCTTGAGCTTTGAAGCCACCAGCGCATGATCACAAATGTCGAGCTCGCGGCCCAAAGCCACTACGTCAATCGCATCTGGCTCGCGGGTTAGGGCCCTCATAGATGCGCGCCCCATCTGCCCGTTGGAGCCCAAGATCAATATCTTACTGGTCATCTGTGGGCAACTAGTCCAAGCCGCTCCCCACGATAGGTTCCAGCTCTAATGGACTGCCACCACGCATTATTAGCGTGATACCATTCAATGGTTTCTCTTAATCCATCATTGAAGTGGTATTGCGGACTCCAACCGAGCTCACGGTGAATTTTCGACGCATCAATGGCATAGCGTCGGTCATGACCGGGGCGATCTTTTACATAACTGATTAGGTCTCTCCTAGGAGCTTTTGATGGGCCGTCTAGGGCGTCCAAGTATTCGCAAATTCGCAAAACAACATCCAGATTTGAGCATTCCTCTCCACCACCAACGCAATAGGTCTGTCCAATCTGTCCTTTCTCGGAAATTGCAAGCAGCGCTTCCGCATGATCGTCTACATGAAGCCAATCACGCCGATTCTGACCATCTCCATAGACAGGCAACTTTTCCCTCGCCATTGCGTTGAGGATAATAAGGGGGATGAGCTTTTCGGGAAACTGCCTAGGACCGTAGTTATTCGAGCAATTGGAGATCATTGCAGGGAAGCTATGCGTGCGGATAGCTGCGCGGACTAGATGATCTGAGGCTGCCTTAGACGCCGCATAAGGTGAACTCGGCCGATAAGGCGATGTTTCGCTGAATGGTGCCTCATCTGGTGCCAAGTCGCCAAAGACCTCGTCTGTCGAAATATGGATGAAGCGCACGTCGTTCTGCCCTGCCCATGCGAATCGAGCCGCATCTAACATAATTTGCGTGCCTGCAACGTTTGTGCTTACAAAGCTGGCTGCGGCATCAATGGAACGGTCGACGTGACTTTCCGCTGCCAAATGAAAAACGCGATTTGGATTGTGATTGGCAAAGGCATCTGCAACCGCTTTGGCATCGCAAATATCTGCGTGGATGAAGGTAAATCGCGGATTTCCGACGTGGGCCGCTAAACTAGCAGCATTACCCGCGTAGGTCAGTGCATCATAGACAATAAGCTTCCAGTTTGTCTCTGTCATAAGCTTTTCTACGAGAGCTGACCCGATAAAGCCCGCGCCACCTGTGACTAAGGCTGTGTGCCCTGACAAAATCAAAACATATCCTCACCTGCTAGATCCGCCCAAGCTGGCGCGTCGCTATCTTTTTGTGAAACGATGGCCTCAGATGCATTTATGGGCCACGAGATTTGCAGATCAGGGCAGGCCCAATTTAGCGATCTCTCACTGGCCGGATTATAGTTAGCACTGGTTTTGTATATGACGATTGTATCGTTCTCCAAAGTACAGAATCCATGCGCGAAACCCACCGGCACCAGAAGCGCTTGGTTGGCATTGCCCAACAACTCGACCCCAATTGCCTTCCCAAATGTCGTCGACCCGCGACGAATATCCACAACTACATCCAAAATTCGACCGTTCACTACACGGACGAGTTTGGCTTGTGCAAAGGGCTGGATTTGCCAGTGCATCCCCCTAATCGTGCCTTTTTGCCGCGAAATCGAAAGATTATCTTGGTGCCATTTCATAGTAACGCCAGCGTCAGAAAATCTATCTTCCCGCCATGTTTCCATAAACATGCCGCGCGAATCTTCAAAAGCCGGGATTTCTATCAGCACAATGCCTTCAAGTGCCAAAGGTGTGATTTTCATGCAGTTCTGTAACTCGCCAAATCTTTCCGGGCCAATCTCGACGTAACAACATTCTCCAAGGTAGCTTCTGCTGACTGCTTTCGCGACATTGAATAAAGGTCAGGTAGCGGCGCAAAGCGAAGAATGTCAAGCGCTTGGTGGCTTCAGCGGAACGAATACAAAGAATTTGAGGATTGTTTAGTTCAAGTTGTTAATCTCGCAAGTCTCTTGTTTGCCGTGCAACTACATCAAGAGTCGCCAGAGAAAATTCTGCTCGCTATGGCGAAAGCTGGTACTCCGGCAATACCATCTACAGGCGCTTCCTCTCGAACAGGCTTAATCCGCACTTCCAATTTAAGCATCAAAAAAATTGACTAAAATAATTTCTTTGTTTGAGCCTGTTACGGTGATTCCATTCTGCCTCATTCGGTAAGGCGCAACCCAAATGTTGTTTGGTTTGCAAACACTGGTTGGGTGTTATATTCGACAATTCAAAGAATATGAACTCGCCAAGATTGAGGTTATCAGAGAAATGAACCGGATTAAAACCGTTGTAATCGGCCTAGGGAACATGGGCAGAAATCACGCGCGAGTGCTTCAACTTATGCCAAGCATTGAGCTTGTTGGGTTGGTAGACGGCGATGCTGCAACATTAGGCAAAGCAAGTGAGGCCTTCGGTTGCAAAGGATATGGTTCGATTGACGAACTTCCTGATACTCCAATTGACTATGCTGTTGTGGCTGTTCCAAATTCCGCGCATAAACAAGCAACTCTCGACATGTTTGATCGAAATTGCCATGTTTTGGTTGAAAAACCCATCGCGCCAACGATTGAAGATGCGTTGTCGATGATTGACAAGGCGAAGGCTGTTAACAGATTGCTAATGGTCGGCCATGTCGAGAGGTTCAATCCTGCTGTGATAGCAGCAAAACAAGCTCTTGGTGAAAGCGCGCCGATTAGTATTAATATCACTCGTGTTGGGCCGTTTCCGCCGAGAATGTCTGATGTGGGTGTCGTGATTGATTTGGCCGTGCACGATATCGATATCATTCGCACGATCGCACAATCTGAACTTGCGTCCATATCAGCAGCTCTCGCAAGCGTGAAGGCAGCACGCGAAGATACCGCACTTTTGCAATTCAAGACAGAAAACGGCGTTCTGGCAAGTATAAACACCAATTGGATAACACCATTCAAGCTAAGGCAGCTTCAGATCGCTACGTCGTCCAAATTTATCGTAGCTGATTTGATAACTAGGCAGGTTAGTGAGTACTCTGAATATAAATCAGATGGGTCATACACGATGAAGCAGTTGGCCGTCGTTTCTAAAGAGCCACTCTTGGCACAGCATGAAGCATCAGTTACTTCAATTCTGTCAAACGGCACAGGCCATGTTTCAGGTAATGATGGCCTTAGAAACCTGCAGGCCGCACTGGACTGTTTGAGAAATGGTGGTTATTAGACGCCCAACCGCAATTGTTGGTCTGGGGCCTGTTTGTCAGGCCTATGGCTTCAATTAGACTAAGATTGGGGTCTTTGTCATCACAATAGGAACACATAGCGAGGCTAAGTCGCAGGTTTAGATGTGAGTGCGGCTTACACCCCTATGCGAGTGAACGACAATTGCCATAATCGGCTATGTTTCGCCCAGTCTTTTATCCCAATACGGAAACAGTATGACTAAACAGGCATTAGAACATCGTGACCGCGAAGACCGCCTTTATGTAGAGCGGGTCCAATCAGGGAAAGGGCAACGGGTTGCCGAAGCCTTGGCGGACATCAAGTGGACAATTCGTCATATTCCCCAGGCCATTGAGATTGCAGGGCAGGAGTTAGCGTCGCGATATGCGCGGTCTATTTTGGGGCCCTTATGGCTTGTCATAGGAACGATTACGTTTATCGGTGCTTTTTCGTTCTTGGGCACTTTCCTGTTTAAAATGCCTTGGACCACTTATCTCAATTATCTATGCGCAGGCATCGTGTACTGGCAGTTCATTCAGACCTGGCTGATCGAATCGGCCAGCATGTACCCATCCTCACAGGTAGCTTTGCATTCAACTCGTACCCCAACTTCCTATATACCCGTTACCCTATTGCTTCGAAACCTCTTGGTACTTGCGCACGGCTTACCAATTGTCGCAGTCGTGGCCGCATTGACGGCGACACAGCCAGTGCTTTGGTACATGATACCTTTCAGTTTGCTGATGGGTCTATTGCTGCTGTTTCCAATCGGTGCGTTACTTGGTTTTCTCGGGACACGTTACCGTGATACCGTGCCCGCTCTTTCGACTATCTTGGGCTTTGTTGTTTATGTGTCGCCAGTTTGGTGGGATGATTCTCAGGTTAAGGGGTTAGGGCGCCTTATTGTGGACCTTAATCCTGTGTATTATTTGTTGCGGGTGTTGCGCGATCCTTTCTTGGGTGTGATGACTCCTCTACCAATTTGGCTTGGCGCAATCTTTACCGCGGCTGTTTTGTGGGGCCTGTTGGCAGTGGTGTTTGTGCGTTTCCGTCGCATGATAGCAATTTGGGTATAAGCAATGTCAGAGATCGACTCCCTTCAGGCTAGTGCCGAGGCTGCCCCGTCCGCGCCGAATGTAGAGGGCTCCGAAAGCGGACAGCCGAGACGCGCGCTATTGCGAAACATCGGATCGCCGGAGATTGATGAAGCTCACGTGTGGATGAGTAAAGTTGGGCTTACATTTCCAACCCATCTAGATGATACCCATTCCATAAAAGTTGCAATGCTGCGCGCCGCTGGCCTGACGTCCAAGCACAGAAACAAGCGCCCGAAGGTAGTTTTGCGTGGAATCAATTTTCACGCCCGCCCCGGTGACCGTATTGGTATTCTTGGCCGCAACGGTGCCGGTAAAACTACTCTTTTGCGTATGATAGCGGGCATTTATGAACCCGAAGTTGGGCGATTCCAGCGCAACGGGTCCATTGTCCCTTTGCTCAACATTATGTTGGGCATGGACGGCTTTTTGTCCGGCCTTGAGAACATTTATGCGCGCGGCCGCTATATAGGTCTGAGCAAAGTTGACATGGAATCAAGGGTTAACGACATTGTCGAGTTCTGTGAACTTGGCGATGATATCCTGCGCCCAGTTAGGACTTATTCAAGTGGCATGGTTGCACGTTTGGCCTTTGCAATCGCAACAAGCGTGCGCGCTGATATCTATGTGATGGACGAGTGGATTGGCGCTGGTGATGCGCGCTTTTTCGATCGCGCCGCAAAACGCGTGGAAAACTGGATCCATGACGATACAATCGTGTTTTTAGGAACGCATAGTGACGGATTGGTTCGAGAGTGGTGCAATAGTGTATTGGTGCTTGAACGTGGCGGCCAAGTTGCATGGTGCGATGTTGAAGAAGGTATCGCGCTTAAAAACAAGATATTGCTTGAACCATGAGTTCATACAGGTTGTAGGTCGCCACCTAGTCGCTTAGGACGAGCCGGGGTAATTTTGCATCATGTGTGGATTGTGGGTCAGCCTTAACATCGACTCGTCAGAAGCCGGCCGCAGCTTAAGCGCAATGGACGCGGTGGCGCACCGCGGCCCCGATGGCAAAAGACTTTTATCGGTGCAGACTTCGTGTGGTGAACTAAATCTGGGCCATCGCCGCCTATCAATCTATGACATTACGCAAGAAGCTGCCCAGCCGATGCAACGCGGTGATCTTTCTGTTGTGTTCAACGGCTCAATCTACAATTTTAAGGACCTTCGAACTGAACTCCAGACATTTGGAGTTTCTTTCACGACAACCAGTGACACTGAAGTTCTCTTGGCGGCATGGACTCACTGGGGATACGATCTCTTTCGCCGCCTAGACGGCATGTTCGCATTGATTATCTTCGATGCAGCGAGGCAGCAGCTTATCGCAGCACGAGATCGTTTCGGTGAGAAGCCGCTCCACCTCTGGCGAAGTGCAAGTGGCTCAGGCTTTGCATTTTCTTCGGAGTTACAACAATTTGCTCATGCAGGTATCATAGAAAAATGTTTGAACTGGGACGTTGCAAAAGTCTTTTTAGATCTTGGAATCGCTGAAAGGGGCCCTCATACTTTCATCAAAGGAATTGATCGAGTTCTTCCTGGAACTTGCATAACCATTGACCTAACGGGTAGCAGACCAGAATGGTCGAGCCGGCGTGTTTGCGACAGATACAGCCCCGATAAGGAAGCCGCCTTCAAAGATCCTGCGGTTGCAGCGGAGGCGCTCAGGGATGCGCTGCGATCATCTGTTTCGCTCCGCTTAGTTGCAGATGTCCCCGTAGGGAGCTGCTTGTCTGGCGGACTAGACTCGAGCTCAATAGCTCGTCTGGCGGCACAAATTCTGCCAATGGAGCAGAGCTTCGAATGCGTATTTGCTAGCTTCGACGAAAAAGACTGGAACGGTCGACAGGTAGGCGAGCAAATGTTCGCGGAAGCCGCTGCAAGTCTTCCCAACATGAATTTGCACCATGTCAGACCCAGCGATACTGAAATCGCCTCGTGCATTGACGATCTCTGCCTCCATCAAGGTGAGCCATTTGCTTCAACCTCCGTAATTGCTCAACGATTGGTTTTTGCCCACGCAAGGTCGCTCGGCTTAAAGGTAATGCTAGACGGACAGGGTGCCGATGAATTGCTAGTTGGATATGGTGGCATGGTCACATTCGGGCTTGCTGACACCCTCGCAAGTCGAGGCTTCAAGGCGCTTCAGGAGGAAAGTGAAGCGTTGGAGATCTCTAACGAAGGCCTTGATGTGCATCTCCTCAAGCGCTCTGCAATTGGCGCGCTACTTCCAGAGCCGCTTCGGCGAGGTATAGCTCGAATGCGCGGAAATTGGCCGCCAAAAGAACAGCTGACCTATGGCGCTATGCCGTCTTCGCCAAAAGCCGTTCCAAGTCTATCAAGGCTTGATTCGCAGATAGCGCACTTGCTCTCTGATCTTTCGTTACCGAGCCTGTTACGTTATGAAGATCGAAACTCAATGTCGTTTGGCGTTGAAAGCCGACTGCCCTTCCTTGGACTGGAGGTGACACGCGTTATCTCTGCAATCCCATCAAGCACGATGTACGCCAATGGGCGATCAAAGGCGCCATTGCGGGAAGCTATGCGGGGCATCGTCCCCGATGTTATTATAGATCGGCGTGACAAGATGGGCTTTCAAACTCCCAGTCAGCGCTGGATGACAGGGCCACTGCGCCAATGGATGCAACAAGGCGTTGAGCACGCCTGCAAGTCCCTGCCAAATCATGTGAATACACAGAAGGCTCAGGCTCTCGCACGCGACATCACCAACAACGCGACATCAGTGTTTCGGCTTGCATCACTTGGAAATTGGATGCTCATAAATAAAATTGAGCTATAGATGGCAACAACGACGCGTCCGCTAGTGTGCATTCTTGGATCAAGCTTGGTTCAAAACGATAGTCGCTTGGAAAAGCAACGCGAGTCCTTGATTGCGCGAGGATATCGCGTGGAAATGGTTGGTTGGCGAAACACTTCAGATTTAAATACCCGGGATATGGCGGGAGCTCGGGTCCTAGACACTTCCGCTCTCAGCAAAGTATTGCAACCGCTGGCGCAGAGTGCAGCATTCTTGACGCAGCGGCCTAGTACATCTGCCATGGGCATAGCCAATGCTTACGCGCGTCGCATTAGCTTAGCGATCGACTTAGTGCGCCTCCAGCCTAGTGCGGTCGTCGCTAGTGACCCAGAGACCCTCGAGGTTGCTGCTTGGATTAAGCCCCGTCTTGATTTCAAGCTGATATATGACGCTCATGAATATTATCCAGAGGAAGTTTTGGATGATACCGCTCGCGCAATAGCAGTTCACAGAATTCATAGGCGTGCAGCAGATCGAATTGATACCTTCATTACGGTTAATCCCCTGATTGCGCAGCTGTACGCAAACGATTACCCAAGATTTCCGGCCGCGCAAATTCTGAGAAATGCGCCAAAGGCTGGCAACCAACCGGACTATGATGGGCGGCTCCATAAGCTTTTGGACCTTGATCCTAGAACAAAAATCATTCTTCATCAGGGAAGACTATCGTCGATGAGAGGTCTAATTCCATTGGCGCTGTCGGCCGGCAAGCTGCCACCCAACTGGCATGTCGTTTTTATGGGGGCTGGGCCGCTTCAAGAAGATATTGCTCTGGCAGGGGGACAACGTTGTTCGGTGATCGCACCTCAACCCTGGGAACAATTGCCGCTTTGGACTGCTGGCGCGACTATTGGCGCTATTCTCTATGAGCCATTAGGTGCCAATCAAATTAACTGCTCGCCTAACAAATTATGGGAATTTCCAGCCGCAAATGTTCCAATTCTTGCGAGCCATTTACCCTATTTGAGCCAAGAAGTGCAGCTTTGGGGAATGGGCTGGATAACTGAGATTGAGTCGACTGAAATTGCTTCCCTGGTATGCAGGCTAACCAATACAGATTTGACCACTGCGCGTTCCCAATGTTCCCATTTTGCACGTTCAGTCTCGTGGGAAGTGGAAGTTGAAACATTATTGGCCGCCATTTCTTGATCGCGGACGAAGTGGGCTTTTTTCGTGGCGGATTGGCCTGCTTGGCACCACAGCCCACTTCGGCTATGACCTTGCTCAGCTGCACTAAGGAAGAAGAATGCGATTTGTCTATCTAACCGATGACGCAAAATCTATTGATAGACGCACGCTTCATCAAGCCGACACATTGGCCGAGAACGGCCACGAAGTCATCATAGTTGCCCGGCAGGACGGAACTGCCCCAACTTCAGCCCGCGTAGGCGGGGCAAAAATACATTGGGTTACAAATGACTATCCAAGATTTGTTGGGCCAACATTTTTAGGAATTGTGATCGGATTTATTCGCGGCTCAAGGCAGAAGGTGGCGGATTCGGGAAGGCAAAGTTGGTTAAAAAAGATAAAGCTTACCGGCCCTTTGCGAACCTTGGCGCTGTTCTTATTGCGCAGAGATACAGAATGGCCACGACTTATTCGTCGCTCTGGCGATAAATGGATGCCACTTCTGCGCAGGCTGCGTATTTGGCTACTTGTCTTGGTTTTAAGCATCCCTGTCGCGCTTGTGTCTCTTTTTGCGGGGTTGCTCGCTTTGGCCAAGTCAACGCTGCAGGCGATGTCCTACAACCCGGCTGGTACTGGCAAAGGTATCATGGCGGCTACGCCTTGGGACAAAACAATGGCGCACTATGGGGCGTATTATGACCCGGATGTGATTGTTGCTACCGACCTCCCTCAGCTTATGGGTGCGGTTATGGCGAAGCGTGCCACCGGAGCTGCGCTGGCATATGATTCTCACGAATTTTATAGCGATATCTCCTCACTCTCGCCCGAGGAACGAAGGTTTCTTCGAACCCGAGAACGAAAATTATTGCCAAAGGTTGACGTAGCGATAACTGTCAATCCCTTGATAGCGGATCTCTTCAAGGCGGTTTACGGTAAGACGTTTGTAACAATTCAAAATGCCACAACCACGCCCAAGGGTTTCAAGCCTGGTGTCAAAGGTACTCTATTTCATGAGCACCTAAAACTTCCAAAGAAGACGAAAATTCTCCTATACCAGGGTTGGATGCCGCGGCATGTACGTGGGTTAGAAGAGCTGATTGAAGCGTTCGCTTTCGTGAAAACCGACGTTCAATTAGTTATGATGGGATACGGAGATTTTGATGCGTTTGGGGAGGTTGCTCGAGCGGCAGGTGCCAGTGACCGGGTACATTTTGTCAAAGCAGTCGCTCAAGATGATCTAATTTGGTGGTCCGCTTCTGCTGATGTCGGTGTAATACCGTACAAGGCGATCGATAAACTTCACGAATTGTGTTCCCCCAACAAGCTTTACGAATTTATCGCGGCGCGTCTTCCGATCCTTGCAAACGATTTACCCTTCCTGCGACAAGTAGTTCACGGCGAGGGCTTTGGTCTTACGCGCGATCTCGGGACTCCAGAGTCCATAGCGAAAGCCATTGATGAGATTTTCGATCCGACCGCAGACCATTTGCAAAAGGCGAAATCAAACATGATGGAAAAGGGCGAGCGGTGGGAATGGTCGGCGGAATCAAAGCTATTTATGGAAGCCATACAGAGTTTGAAGCCCCAAGTTCCTGACAGACACTTTAGGAACGAGACTAAGAGGCTTGTAACCTACTCGGGGCTCTCAGATCGGGGCTCTGAGAAAATCCTCGCGCCAAATTAGGGCAGATTGGATGGCGGCAAGTTCCATGGGCAATAGACAGGTTTTCCTTCCGCTAAGCTCGCATCTAATTTTGGGTCTGAAATTGATGAAGTCTACGACAGTGCAGCAATCGCAGCAGCTAGTTCGTTAGTTCGCGTAGCCTCTTCGGTAAGTGCCATTTCAAGCGCTTGAACAGTATCTTCCAGAACTGCATTGCTTTCACTAATAAGTTTTGCGCGGCTAATCTCTTTTTCTAGATCTGCCTTCAACGCCGTGTTTAACGTTTCAAGATTTTGCCATTGTGCCGCTTTCTTTGCTGCCGCTGCATTCTTGTCCTTCAACTCCTGGACCGACAAAAGCAATTTTTCGCCTTCTTTGGATTTAGCCGCTAGTTCCGTCTCTAAACTGCGGACTTTCTGAAGTAGCTGCTTAGCCTTTGCTTCGCTTAAAGAGAGTGCTTTGCTCTGCTTAGCAGTTGTAACGGCCAAAGCGTTTAGCTCACCCTCTTTGGATTCTGCGTTACCCTCTAAGGTTTCTAAGCGCCTCGACGCGATTACCAATTCGCCTTCTAGTTGTTGAACCCGCGCACTTTCGCGTGCTAATTCCAAATTTCCAGAGTGTTCTAATTGCTGAACTCTTTCGGTAAGGGCCTCAGTCTCCTCGTTCTTTAAATTGAGATCAGCACTGAGGCCGGCAACTGATTGCGTGAGTGCTTCTGCATTTGCTAAGGCCGCACTCTTCTCGGCCTGAAGTTGCTCATTGAAAGCCTGCAGTGCATTCAATTCCTCTGCTTTGGCATTGAGATCAGCACTGAGGCCGGCAACTGATTGCGTGAGTGCTTCTGAATTTGCTAAGGCCGCACTCTTCTCGGCCTGAAGTTGCTCATTGAAAGCCTGCAGTGCATTCAATTCTGCTGCTTTGGCATTGAGGGCGGCAGTGATGGCATCTATTTCTTGTCGGAATTCTTCAATCTTCGAGAAGGCAGCATCTCTCTGCGATGTTAGTTGCTCGTTGGATGCGGTCAGCTCGCTAATTTGCTCTGCATTAGCATTAAAAGTTACCTCTATGCTGCTGGCGTGATTTTGGACGCTTTCTAGCAAAGAAGTTTTTTCTTGCTCGAGTTCCTGAAGCCTTACGTCCACATTTCTTGATAACTCCGCGATTTTCTCTTCATAGGCAGCGGCCTCTTGTATGGCAGATGCTGACTTGGCGTCCACTTCAGCCCATGCAGCCTTTAGCTCTGCACGAGCTTGCGCAAAATTTCGGCTTACTCGATCCGATGCAGACTGAAGGCGATCAAGCCGCATCTCTAAGAGCATAGCTTGCTGATTGGCTTCACTTAAAGCAGACAAGGCCCCGGCCCGTTCCCCCTTAAGGACTGCGTTTTCAACGCTGAGTGCAGAAACATAGTCTGCTAAATCTTGCAGCTTTTCGGGTGCACTGAGATCTTGCAGCGAAATCGAGGAAACACTGGACAGCGAGACCATGCCGTCTTCATTCTTTGGGCCTGCTTCTTGAGAGATAATCAATTTCTTGCCAGCCATTTTCTTGCTTTATCCCAATTTGGCATTTGCCATCCCAAACGCGGTTAAAACAGACTCACGGAATCGATCCGAATAAGCTCGTTGCACCGGCTCGATAGTCACTTGCGACAACGCAGCACTAGGGTCAAGATATCGATGCAAAGTCTTTCCTGTTGCCGTTGAAGATCACCAAAGCTAGACACGAAACTCGAGCCAAAGTCGCGAGAAAATCGTCGGTGGTTTGGCCTAACTCTGGCTTTGGGGGACGTTATTGTGAGTGCACCGAGTATTATGACGATCGTTGGCGCGCGCCCACAGTTCATCAAAGCTGCCGCGCTGAGTCGCGTCATTCAAAGCACTGGCCAACTAAGAGAATACATAGTCCATACAGGTCAGCACTTTGATGACAATATGTCCGAAATTTTCTTCCGAGAGCTTTCCATACCGGTCCCTTGGAGACATCTAGGTATAGGCGGTGGTGGCCACGGGGCAATGACGGGGCGAATGCTGATTGGCTTAGAAGAGCTTGTCAAATCAGACCGCCCTGATGCAATTTTGGTCTACGGCGACACGAACTCAACGCTTGCCGGCGCAATTACTGCTGCCAAAATGCAGATACCATTGATTCATGTCGAGGCTGGGCTTCGTTCGTTCAATCGAGCCATGCCAGAAGAGATCAACCGTCTTATCGCTGATCAACTATCTAGCCTTTTGTTCTGCCCAACAGAGGCCTCTGTAACGAACCTCAGGAATGAAGGTAATGGTGCGCAGATTGAGACAGTTGGCGACATCAACTTTGATGCGACCCTGTTTGCGATGCAGCAAAGTCGATCTCGTTCCGAAATTGTCGAAACACTTGAATTATCAGGAAAGCGTTTCGCATTGTGCACACTTCACCGTGCCGAAAACACAGATGATCTGGATCGGTTAAACAAAATCGTTCAATTCATTGAGCATCAAGCTAAAGAGCTGAATGTCATTCTGCCTCTTCATCCCCGTACACGCGCTGTTTTCAAAGCAAATCATATCGTGCCCAAAGGTGTTCGGGTGATTGATCCTCTCGGTTATTTTGACATTCACGCACTTATGGCCGGTTGCGACATCGTGATCACTGATTCTGGTGGTATGCAAAAAGAAGCCTACTTCCATGCCAGGCCGTGCATTACCCTGCGCGACGAGACTGAATGGGTCGAGACGATTCAGGCAGGTTGGAACCGACTTTGGACAGAAGACGATTGGTCGGCACCACGCCGCACTATCCACGACTATGGAGATGGCAAGGCAGCCAACAAAATAGTCAATCACATAGTTGATTTCTTAGGTAATTGTAGATCTTGACAAGAGGCCTACTAACCCTCGAAGCGCCAGACACGGTCAATGAATCGACGCTGCCAAAGTTCCAAGCATAACAAGCCCCAAAGCCGCCGCGCAAAACTTTGCTCTGCGCCTATGTCGTTTAGGATTTGCTTGGCATCGTAGTAAGGCCGCGATCTAGCCGCTTGGGTACTAAAGACGTCGTTGACCCAGGCAGCCAACTCTCCAGACATCCATTCTGGGAATGGCGTTGGGAAGCCTTGCTTATCCGTCCGAGCTAGAATTTCCGGCGGAAGTCCGTTCAGGAAGCTACCGCGTAGCATCGCTTTAAGCTCACCTCCGGGATATTTGATGTGACCCGGAATTTTCGCGGCTAACTCAATGACAGGCACATCCACGAACGGTACGCGAGACTCAATTCCGTGCGCCATACTCATCCGGTCTTCAACCTGTAACAGTGCTGGGAGCAAGAACTTGAAGTCAAACCTCGTCATGGCATCCATTGGGTGAAGGTCGACATTACCTTGGCGCTCAACAAACGCATCGCGATACACTTGTTGAACATAGTCCATATCCCATGCACTCGAGTAGACCGCTTTGCCTGCCTCACCGGTTCGGTTTACGATCCTAAAGTATCTTTCGCTTAGCGGATCAAAAAGACCAGAAGCCATTTGCTTTTTCAACATGGGCTTGTAGCTGGCTAGCTGGTTGAGGTTTGGCGCAATATCTTGCAGAGATGGCCGCAGGGAACCGCCTCGGCCCTCCACTTCGGCTTTAAAGGCCTCCTCAAAATAGCCAACCAGATAGCGGGAATAGCCACCAAAAATCTCATCACCGCCTTGGCCACCCAAGACCACCTTTACAGATTGGGCTGCCAACTTGGATACGTGGTATTGGGGAAACGACCCGGGCCCTGCTGTTGGAAAATCAAGGTGATAAATGACATCTTCTATCGTGCTTTCGAAGTCCTTATAGGTCAGCGCAACTTCACGCACATCCAACCCATAGTGCCGGCCGGCGGCACGTGCGTAAGGACTCTCATCGTACCCCGGATACTCTAAGAACTTGCCATGAAACGCTAGACCGCCGCCCATCTCGTGCTGTTGAGCCAACCCAGCAATAAGCGAGGAGTCGACGCCCCCTGAAACATAAGCTCCAACAGGCACGTCAGCCCGTAAGTGAAGTCTAACTGAATCAGAAATTGTCGCTTCAATCTCTTCATGAAAGCTTGAAGCCGTGCGGTCAAAATCTGGCTCAAACTTCATATCCCAGTATTGGCGGACGCTCACATTACCATTCGAGACAATTGCCAGGTGGCCCGCCCGTAATTGAGAAATGCCCTTAAACAGCGTCTTGTCTGTAACTGAAAACTGAAACGCAAAGTACTCAGATAGCCCCTCCGGATCCACTTCGACACTTGGCAAAAATGGCAGCAGCGCCTTCGCCTCAGAAGCAAAGTAAAACACATTGTCGTGGATCGCATAGTAAAATGGTTTAATGCCGCCCTGGTCGCGGGCGCAGAAGAGTCGCTGGAGTTTAGCATCCCAAATCACAAAGGCGAACATTCCTCGCAAGTGGTTGACGCAATCAATGCCCCAGCGGTTGTAGGCCGCCAAAATGGTTTCCGTGTCTGATTGAGTTTTGAATGGATAACTAGCAAGCAACTCAGCACGAAGTTCAATGAAATTGTAAATCTCACCATTAAAACAAATGACGATGTCCCCATCGCCGATCATAGGCTGACTGGCAGCATTACTCAGATCAATGATCGACAATCGGCGGTGGGCCAGTCCAACCTTGTCGCTGGGCTCGCGCCATTGCCCAGCTCCATCAGGCCCGCGGTGCGCGATCAATTCGCCCATCCGTTCAAGACGACGGGATAACAATGGGATGGGCTCACTATTCAGTGTTGCAGCACCAGCAATTCCGCACACAGTTCAAAATCCTTCGGTTTAATCAAGTGCGCGGACGGCCTCATTTGGTGGCTGATCGACTTGCACACGCACGTCGCCACTGATAATTCCATTCAATAAGCATGTCACCGGTAACTTCGCAGCTGGGGGCGCCATTAGCAAATTGGCGCTTCTGGACAACGAGCATGTGTAGTGCCAAGAGAGGCTAATTTGTTAAACATATCGAGGTCTTAAGTGGCGGCATTTGTTCATCCCCAAGCCGAAGTTCATGGGACGGCTAAGCTCGGAGACGGCGTAAAAGTTTGGGCGCGCGCAGTGGTTCGTGAAGGCGCGACATTAGGAAGTGAAACCATTGTTGGGACCGCCGCATTTGTGGACACAAATGTACAAGTGGGCGCGCGGTGTAAGATCCAGAATAATGCCTGCATTTATCATGGTGCCGTATTGGCCGACGGGGTCTTCATCGGCCCTGCTGTCATCGTCCTTAATGATAAGACTCCACGCGCGATCAACAAGAATGGCACTCTAAAAACCGCTAGCGACTGGGACGTTTCTGGCGTCACAATTGGCGAGGGTGCTGCCATTGGCGGAGGCGCGGTCTTATTGCCAGGCGTAACAATTGGCAAATGGGCCTTGGTCGGCTCCGGCGCCGTGGTAACTAAGGATGTTGATGCTTTTGCGATGGTTGTCGGAAATCCCGCGCGTGTCATTGCTTATGTTGACGAAAATGGTGAGAGATTGGCCGACTGGCATCGGCCAAGTGATGCTTAGTTCAATCTAGTGAAATCCAGTTTGCAGAGTACGATTTTCGGCAATTTTCAATTAAACTGACGTATTTGAGATAAGCTTTCGGCTTCGCCCCGTTAACTTCAAAGTCGAATAATGCCGCTTCTTTGATTTTGCTGGAACAAAGCGGAACTATGAGACCAGGAGCTCAAACGATGAATTAAGCTTAAAATGCCTGAAAACAGGCAGGGTAATCTATGTCGACACCCATCCTTTTTGTGCTCTAAAGTTAGCATCGACTTGCTCGCGCTTGGCCAAAATTTCATTCATATAGACAATGAAGCGTTCCGACTCAGCCGTCGATTGATTTGTCTCGCTAATGATCGCATTGCGCAATTTTTCGTTTCGACACTCACCTTCTACAAACCACCAAAGCGGATGGCTCAAGAAATGAATGTCTACCCCTTTGCGTATCAAGTCCCAAGGAGTCTTTACCCGCCAACTCATTGAGCTGTCCGAGACGTAAGAAAACCGGGCCCGCCATTTCTCCGAATATGCTTCGTGTGTGATATGGCCCTCCACGTCAAACAACGGACTATCTGTCGGTATGTGCTGCGAAGCAGAAATGATGCTTGTTTCTACCACGTCCGAAAGCGCGTCTACTTCATGGCGAAACTGAAGGGCCATTTTGGTCTGGTCGGCAGGGTAGATGGAACTGTCCCAATGCAACCCAACTTCGTGTCCGAATGAAACTATCTGCTTTAGGCGCTTACGATTGGATTTCGCGAATGGATTGTAATAATCGTTCGCAGCCATAACGAAATATGTTGATCTGACGCCTAAGTCAGCTTCGCACTCTGCCATTGTCAATGCTGCAGCAATGGAAAAATCGATATCATGACGCAAAATCATTGTTTTCGGCGCAGTCTCCAGCGCGTCACGAAACGGAACACAACAATAGCCTTCTGCCAAAGCTAAAGTGATCAAGTCACGGTAAGCGGGTTGTGAAAAACTACAAAGCTCGCAGCCTTTCGGAGGTACCCTTTGATTTTTCAATAGTGTCTGATCATTCTTGCGGTGACAGCCTCAACACTATGGACCGCCAAGGCATAAGCTCGCGAACGCGTTGACAGGATCGAATGTGTGTGCCGACTTTTAACAAAGTCGGCAACAACTTCTCCAATATTCGATGGTTCAGCTTGTATGATTGGCAGCGTTGACGGATAAAGATGTCTAATATCAGGGCGAATGTAATTGATCACTGGCACACCTAGGGCCATTGCTTCAATCCCAACAACGCCATGCGCACCGGCCAGCAATTGATCGATCAATAGGTCCGATTCTGCCATTCTCTGCACAACTTCTTGATGTGTAAATCCCGTCATATACTCAACCTCAATCGGTAGTCCTTCGCTGATCAGACGGCTAAGTGCCGCTTCAATGTAAGCGCTACCTTTCAGGTCGGCAGCAGACGGAGCATGAAGAATCTTGATCGGCCCAGTCGAATTCCGAGCCCTCGGTTGATATGGACGCCCAAGCGCTTCAATTTCTAATGCGCCAATGTTAACGGCCTGGGGCAAATGAACTGAGCCTGGAATGAATTCCAACAGATCGGGCGTAGACATAAAAACTTTGTTTGCGTAACGCGCCGCTAAAATGCGCGCCTTGTTCCTATTTTGGTTGCACGCCATAGGCCAACAAACTGAACACATATTGATTCCGTATTTCTCCTGTACCGACTTGCTATCGCGAATATCGCAGCCGTGGAAATGCATATAAACTTTCTTTCCCAAACGCCGCAGCCATCTAAGATCCCATAACTCCTGTCCGCTAAGAGAAGTTCCGAAATGGAAATGAAAAACATCATGATTGAGTACGGCCCAACTAGCAAAATTAGCATCCAGACGGTCAATGATGGTGTCCGTTTCTCTGCTATAAGCACCCGAAGGGAAGGTATAAGATTTTGAATTTAAACCAAATTTTCGTTCTTGACTGGCTAGCATGCCAGGTATGCCGGCAATGTTAAACATGCCATGAAATATCCGGCCAACCTTCGGTATAGAGACGGCACCTTCTCGAGGGAGCAATGCTTCATTCAAAGCCATTTTTGGGGTCTCTTTCCTGCTTTATTAATCGTGCGGTGCGGGGTATCAGAGCATGACCAAGAGCACAAGTAGCTCTAATAGCTTGGAAAGTTCGAGATCGAAAATGAAGCACGTTTCTTTGGAAACCCCAGAGATTTCTCGTTTGGGGCAAATTTGGACGCAATGGTGGGCAGTCCAAATTGGAGCAAGTTCTACGAATACTTTACAGTTCTTGACGTCAGCAGAGGATTATGAGGAAAATCCAGATTTATCGTCAAAAAGCGTTTTGATGAAATCAGCGTCAGACATCTACTCCAATGCAATTTCAAGGCACCGTGCTTCAGGAGAGAGGCTCCCAAGCCTCATTTGGCTGGATGGCAAGTCAATTGTGCAAAAGTCAGTTTTCGAGCTGGGGTGTGGCGCTGGGTTTACAATCAACAAGCTCGGTCCTTTGGTGAAAAGAAGCCTTGGTATTGATTGTTCAGAACTTGCCATTCGGCTGGCGAAAGGTGTGCAAACAGAGCGGTCCCGTTTCGCTCACACATCAGAAACCATTTTGCTCCGAGATATCAGGGGAACATTTGACTCTGGATTTGCAAGCCTTGTCTTTCCCTTTCTCAACCGGGAGAATGTCGCTTTACTATTAGGGCTCGCATATCAACTCTTGAAAAAAGGTGGTCAATTTGGCGCGGACTTTCATTTTGACGACAAGCCAATACCAGGCGCAGCGTTAGCCCCGTCTGATCCACAAGATCTAAACAACTGCGTGAGACCTGTACTGTTTTCTGCAGAGGAGATTAAGGAGCTGTGCGAGAGTGTCGGATTTAAAGTGATCGAACAGCGCAGCATCGACGCTATCAAGAAGCGATTTGTGACAATCGCTAAGCCGTAGGCCTTGAATTTCAAAGGATGCAACCTGCACATTTTTCCATCTGGCTCTACCAATCATCTCGGCCACAAGAGCAGCTTAGCGACTATCTGGCGTCGATGCTTTGACCAATTGTTGCAACACAAGCCGTGATCGCTGGAAGTCTTGCTGGTTCGTTGCAGGTGCGCCCATGACAGTCTCAAGCTTTTGAACATCCTTGACGACGAGTGCCTGTAGTCCAACTGTCGCATCCTCACCAATCTTTCGTTGGTTCATTATACACACAGATGGTGCCAGCCACGCGCGATCACCAATTTTGACGCTGCCACCGACCATGGAGTTCGCAATTATGACAGCATCACGTCCGACATCTACGTTGTGTGAGATGTGAACTTGGTTATCAATCTTCGCGCCATCGCGAATGATCGTATTTCCAAGGGTGCCCCGATCTATACTGCTATTGGAGCCAATCTCAACGTTATCTCCAATTACAACGCCCCCGAGATGGGGAAATTTGTACATTGCGCCATCAACGTCACGCTCGTAACCGAAGCCATCTGCACCAATAACTGTCCCCGCATGAATGGTTGCATTCTCGCCTATTGTGACCGACGAGTAGATCGTTACATTGGGATGCAAAATTGTGTTGGCACCAATGTTACAATTCGGACCAATAACACAATAGGCCCCGATATTGGCACTTTTGTCGATGGTTGCTTGCTCGCTAATGATTGCGGTCGAATGTACGATACCTCTTTCTATCGCCGGCACAAAGAAAGACGAGACTACTTTGGCAAACACAAGCCTTGGGGTCTGTACATAGATTGCGTTGAGATTTGGCGGCAATTCTGAGCCAATTAAAGCCTTTGGTACTATCATTGTTGTCGGTTGCCTTAACGACAACAACAGATCCTTGTTTGTTGGGTCGTTCAAAAATGAAAGACCGTGCTCAATCGGCATGTGCAACGGGCAAGGTGCGCTAATTGTAGCAGTCATATCGCCAATGAACTCAAGCACCAATTCTCCAAGAGAATTCAAGACAGCATTCACACTCACAGACATAAGCGTTCCTCCTATAGAGCAACCTTTTCGGGACTATCATCACGTATAAATCGAAAATTCTGACACCACTTCAAGGCACTCCTCAAGAACTGGAGCAAATCGTCCGAACCACATTGCACTTTTATAAGCGCTTACGTTATTCGGACTTCAGGTGTCAGCTTAAACCAAATTCATAAGAATTATACTTTGACGATCTTGTCGCGGAACTGGCCAGTAAACTTCGCACAAGCATTTCTTGAGTCTACGACCAATGGCACCGATTGCAGCAATAATTCATAATCAACATTGTCATGATCCGTTGAAATCAAAGCGCAGTCAAAACCTGAAAGCGTTGCAGCATTAAAATCTACGCCCTTCCAGCCCTCCATTTCCGGATGCTCGCGAATGAATGGAACAATCGGCAAATAGGGGTCATAATATTCAACCTCAGCACCTCTTTGCTTCAACAACTCAACAAGATGCAGGGAAGGGCTTTCGCGCATGTCGTCAACATTTTTCTTATAGGACAAGCCCATTACCAAAACGCGGGACCCATTGACGGACTTCTGCAACTTATCATTCAACGCCAAAGAGAGCTTTTCGATAGTCAAGCGTGGCAGTTGAGCGGTAACATCACCTGCCAATTCAATGAAGCGAGTTGAAACGCCATGCGCGCGCGCTTTCCAAGTCAGGTAGAAAGGGTCAATAGGGATGCAATGCCCCCCAAGGCCTGGGCCTGGATAGAAAGCATGGAAGCCAAATGGTTTTGTCTTTGCGGCATCTACAACTTCCCAAACATCAATACCCATCTCACCAAACACTTGGTTCAACTCATTGACGAGGGCAATGTTAACTAGGCGATAGATGTTCTCGGTTAGTTTCACGGCTTCAGCCGTCTTCAAGTCAGACACTGGGACGGGGGTGGTGATTGTGCCGTAGAGCGCAACAGCCATATCGCGCTCCGCATCAGTATTCGCCCCGACTACTTTTGGAATTGTCCCCGTCGAAAAATCGGGATTGCCTGGATCTTCACGCTCAGGGCTATAGGCAATTGCGAAATCCTTATGTGCTTTTAATCCACTAATGCTTTCCAAAATTGGGCGCATCACATCTTCACTTGTACCGGGATAAGTTGTCGACTCAAGCACAACCAGCTGTCCAGCACGAAGGTGCTGTGCCACCACTTCTGTTGTTCTCTCAACAAAAGTCAAATCTGGCTCCCGGTGAATATTTAATGGGGTAGGCACACAAAGGAGAAGTGCATCTGTTTCCGTCATTTTTGATGCAATTGTGGTTGCTGAGAAGCGGCCAGTGGCCACCATGGCGGCTACAACCTCATTGTCGATATGATGAAAATAGGACTCGCCAGAATTCAACTGATCGACCCGACGTTGATCAATGTCAAAGCCGACCACCGTTAGCCCAGCATCAACAAACGCACGGGCCAATGGCAGACCAACATAACCCATACCTATCACACAGACTTTCAAGGCACCTGTTCTTGCCCGCGCCTGCCAATCTGAAGCCACTGCCCGCAGCTCTGAATTCTGGCTCATCATGCCGCCCCATAGAAGGAGTGAATAGCACCAATGATGTAGTCTTGGGTTTCTTCATCAAGATAGGGATGCATTGGCAAACTCATGACTTTCTCTGCCAATGCTTCGGTCACGGGCAATCCGCCAGGGCCGACTGGAAACTTTTCATAGGCTGTTTGTTTGTGCAGTGGAATAGGATAGTAAACCGCTGTCGGAACTCCCTTTTCTTTCAGAAACTTGACCAGCTCATCACGATTTTCGACTTGCAAAGTGTATTGTGCCCAAGTGGATACAACCCCATCCGACACATGCGGCACAACAGCCACGTTGCTAAGGCGCGAATTGTAGCGGGCGGCAACCTTGTTGCGGAGGTCAATTTCCTCTTGGAAAATGCTGAGTTTCTCTAATAGGATCGCGGCTTGGATTGTATCAAGGCGTGAATTCATTCCGATACGCATGTTAAGATACTTTGGATCGTGGTCAAAGGTACGGCCTTCGAGATCGGACGCAATCGCCTTGCCGTGGACACGCAAGCTGTCCATGATGTCAAACAACTCCTTATCAGTCACGAGAGTTGCTCCACCGTCGCCATAGCAACCTAAAGGCTTAGCTGGGAAAAAACTGGTGGTCACCGCATCGGCCCATTTGATGGGATGTTCGCCGTTGATCGTGGTACCAAATCCTTGGGCGCTATCAGCGATCAGCTTCAGACCGTATGTATCAGCAATTTCGCGCAACGCAGGATAATTTGCGGCTTGACCAAACAAACAAACCCCGATGATGACTTTAGGAATTAACTTTCCTTCCGCCAACACCATCTTTATCGCCGCCTCAAGATGCACTGGATCCATGTTGTATGTATCAGGCAGTACATCAACGAAAATCGGAGTTGCTCCCATCCATGGCACAACTTCCGCCGTCGCACAAAACGTAAAGCTTGGCACAAAAACCGCATGCCGTGGCGTCAATCCCCAAGCCATAAGTGGCAGGACCAATGCTTCTGTGCCGTTTGCATTAGACAAGGCGTACGGTGCATTGCTAAACGCTGCCAACTTTGCTTCAAATTCGCGAACCTGCGGGCCCATAATCCACTGGCCAGCATTTACAGCCCCCATCACAGCCTGATCAATTCGGTCGCCTAAGCGCTGGCGCTGTGCTTGAAGGTCGATAAATGCAATATTCGCGGGGGCGCTTTGTATAGTCATATCACAACCCTTTTTTTTGTGATTTTTTGCCCGGAAAAGGGCAATTAAGAAAATCTTGCTTAATTTTTAGCGATTCTTTCGGGCCATATTTGCCTACTTGCCACTACTCAAAACACGTAACACACGCAATCCCTCGTCCGCATCGGTTCTTGGTGTTGAGATTGTGCCTCGCACGCATTCAATAAAATGCTCACACTCTGCGCGGAGCGGCTCGTGCGATGGGTAGTCAATGGAAACCGGCTCTGCTTTGATCGGTTCTGGGCCTGCTGCGGTCATTTTCACCGAATGGCTATAGAGCCGGAGCTTGTTTGCCGCAGGCGCACTGTCTTCAAAAACCGCCATGGCCTCGGTCCCGATAACAACCAAGCGGTGCTCTTTGAAAGGGTGAAGCCAAGACGCAAAAATGTGAGCAGTCGCGCCGTCGCCAAAGTCCATTTCTAATCGCGAAATATCATTAATTTTGTCCGTAATATAGCCTCCACCTGACGCAGAAACTTTGAGCGGTTCGCGACCAAATAGGGCCAATAACATGGAGACATCATGGGGCGCAAAACTCCACAAAGCATCTTCATTGGTTCGAAATTTGCCAAGACTTAAGCGATGAGAATAAGCGTGGATTACGCGGCCAAGTTTGCCACTTTGGACCATCCAAAGCAGTGTTTCAAATGCAGGATGATAACGCAGCAAATGGCCAACCATCAGGGTGCGATTTGCTAACTCAGCGGCTTTCTTCATCGCTTCGCCGTCAACCATGTTCAATGCGATCGGCTTTTCAACATAAACATGCTTGCCCGCATTTGACGCAGCAATCGACAGTTCAGCATGTAACTCCGCAGGAGCAGCGATTGCGATGCCGGTAATTGCATCATTGGCTAGAGCTTCAGAAAAACTCATCGCGTTGACATTGTACTGATCCGCTAGCGACTTTGCAGTATCAGCAGAAGGATCAATGATCCCGCCTAACACACCAATTTCCGCAAAGTTCCTCACGAGGTTGCGGCCCCAATAGCCGCAGCCGACGACTGCAATAGTGCTCATGTTTGGAATTTTCCTGTATTCTGTGATCTACGTTGCATCGCCAATGCAACGAGATTGCGCCGATACGCGCTTTCCCTACGTTTGTTTTCGACCTAAGTAAATATAATGCCGTGACCATCCTCGCAATTCAAATTTGTAATTGGCAGATACGGTCCGTTCAACTGAAGTGAACCGTTGAGAGATCAGGCGCGATGAAAGTAGCTGAGATTCTCGGGCGTGACTGATCGAAATTTTCGTCTAAAGAAGCCTAATGTTTTCGACCTTCTCCTAGTCCGAAATGAGGCCCAAAAATGCGCAACACGGAATTTGTGACCACTGTCTTTTTGGACCCTTGGACCGACGTCGCTGACAAGAACACAGTTTTCACGTTCAGATTGGCCGAAGTCCTAACAAAAGACATTGATCGACTTCGGTGCCGCCTTTGGCAGCTTGATTCTAGCCAAATGCCACCGGAATGGAAGGTTGTTCAAGATTGGCGACCATTTCCTCCGGAGCCGCAAAAAAGTAGATATGTCGGCAATACCGCATTCCAGATTGATCTGTCGCTTGGCATTGACGATGTGCCTGAGAAAGCTATTTGGCTGGGGAATCTGACAATTGTGGAGCGATTATCCAGCAATAAGTTATCATTAATGCGATTGTTGATGATCCCTGTTTGGAGCACCCCGCTGAGCATTTGCGATGAGGTCAAATACATTGCCAATGAGCTAGCCGAGGTTAGCATAGCACTCATTAGTTTGCGCGAAGGTCGTGAGGTGTCGTCTAATAGAGTGAAAGACGGTCGCTTCTTTGTTTGTTCAGCCGTTAGCTTTGAGCTAAGTGCATTCGAGCACTACTTTGAGTTTTCGGATCGTTTGATTGCTGCAATGGCGAGGCCTGCCATTGGCAATAAGCGTTTGCAACTTCTTGCTTGGATAATTCTCACAATTGCGGAGGGTTATAGACATGCAGAAGTCAATACTGCTCATGTAAGGTCACTTCATGCCACAACAGCACACTGTGGAACTTTCAGTTACATGCTGGGCCAAGTGCTAGAAGCTTCCGGGTTTTCGGTTCGTGTTGTCGAGATAGACGGACCATTAGAAAGCCAGCATGCCGTCGTAGAGTGTTTTATTGCTGAGACGTCGCTTGTAATTGATGCTTTTGCTGGAGCGTTGGCTGTCGCGAGTGTGGAAGAAATTCGCGAGGGAGGGGTGCAGCCTGAGACCATACTTGGTTTTTGGCCAGACCAAGAGCCGCTCTTGGATGTCCTTGGTCAAATCGTTAACGCGGACACACTCTGGTTTGAGGTTCAATCAATTGATCGGACCGTTCGGTCGACTGCGTTGGCTGCCCGCGCGCAATGAAAATCTGTCATATTCACTAGTGGCAGCGGGTAGGTTTGCCTCCGTCAATATCTGACTGTAAGCATCCTTGGCTTTTCTGAAGTCGGAATAGAGAGCGGTTTTGTCGCGGTTCGGCGATGACATGTTGAGATCTTTGACAACATGATCGCCAATATCCATCCAAGAAATCAGCGGCAAACTAGGATCAAGCCGATCGACCCAAGGCCCTATTGCTGCCAGTAAAATCGGGCGACCGGCCAACGCGTATTCTGACACTTTGCCCGGGACTGCTGTACTCTCGGTCCCAGAGACAAGCGCCAAAGCATCAGCACCTAATTGTAAAGCACGGGCACGATGGGCGCTAACGGCACCCAAACAAATAATTTTGTCGCGATGTGCTGATCGCGCTATGCTGGCCGTCTCGTCTTCTGACAGGTTTCCCGCCAACCAAAGCCGCAAAACAGGGACTCTAGCTGCCGCGCTTTCAAAACTCTCCAACAACGGGGTGAACTGACTAAGGGGGTTCGATAGGCTAAACGAACCAGTATGCACAATGTTAAAAGTCTGAGACGGTAGTATTTCAATCTCGCCGTCAAACGGCAACGCAAAATGGCCAATGATTTCCTTGCGAACGGCAGGGCTACAAAATGGCGCATATTCATTCATCACAGTGGAATCGACAGCTACCAATGCGTCGGCAGACCGTAAGGATTTTCGCGCGATAAATGTTTCAATCCAGCGACGCATTTGACTAGCCTTTAAAACCGCTCGCTGGGGCGGCTCAATCCAATTGTCACGCGCTTCTACCAGCCAGTTGCATCCCAGAGCGCGCTTTAACAAGGCACCCATAAGATGCAACGATTCAGGCGGGCTGGTTGTGATTATCCAATCCCAAGTGGCACCACCCTTCGCGCTTCGCTTAATTGCTCTCATTAACCGAACCGCGAAGCGAATCTCAGGATCAGGTAACAAAAGCCAAATCCTAGCCCAACGCGCCAATTTTGCTAAAGGCGGATCTATCTGAACGCTTTTCGCAGGCTGGGCAACATCGGGCCGGCTAGGAAAGGTTGGATGCTTCACAGTGATGGCTTGATGGTCATCGAGGCCAATAGGGCCCGCCAAGTCTACGCTATGGCCCAATTCTCGCAACATTGTAGCAAGCGCAAATGGCCTGCGTGCCCCGCCGGACACTTCAGGTGGAAAATGTCTAACAATCAACAAGATGCGCAAGAATGCAACTCCCTGCCGTGACTTCTGGTGGGTCTCCCTGAAACCAAATCAGTTGACCCAGGGTTGTCTCGGCGGCTAATAGTGGCACGTTATCATTTTGTTTTACACGGTGCACCTCATGTCAAGTCAAACTAATTCGCCAAAGCCTGCATTTGTTCATGAATCCAGCTTTGTTGACGACCATGTTAGCATTGGCGCAGGCAGCACTGTTTGGCATTTCAGCCACATATTGCCACATACCAACATCGGCGAGCGCGTGTCGATCGGTCAAAACGTTGTCGTAGGACCGGACGTTTCGATTGGGTCTGGGTGCAAAATTCAAAATAATGTTTCCATATACAAGGGTGTAACACTGGAAGAGGATGTGTTTTGTGGGCCTTCCTGCGTCTTCACAAATGTCACAACGCCGCGAGCTTTCGTGAGTCGCAAGGACGAATTTGCTCAAACGCTTGTGAAACGCGGGGCGAGTATCGGTGCGAACGCAACGATTGTGTGCGGCCACAATATAGGCGCTTTCGCGCTTATCGCGGCCGGCGCGGTGGTGACAAGAGATGTTCCTGACTTCGCCCTAATGGCTGGTGTTCCGGCGCGCAGAATCGGCTGGGTGTCTCGCGAGGGTGAAGTCTTGGGGCCTGACCTCGTGTGCCCCAGGACGAACGAGACCTATGAGGAAACAGCAAATGGCTTGGTGCCAAAGACCTCAAGCTGAACCGAGACAGCCCCAAGACTTTTCTCCAACTTTAATGTGAAGATAATTGAATTGCTGAGGTGTTGCAGCAATTGCCTTACACTTACCCCCCCCCCTAAACCCAAGTCCCAACAAGGCGAATGAGCCGTGTCGCAGCCAGGGCGGTTGCTGGGGGGACAAGGGATTCTCGGACGAACAACAGGTTTGAGTTCGAGATCGGCGAGAGGACATTGGTGAAAATGTCGGCGAAAGCGCCTTGACGGGAGCCATCGCTATTCGACGAATTGCCAAGTGCTGTGCCGGCCGCCCCGTTGCCCGAGCAATCCATGCCAACGCGTCCACCCACGCCTTGCGCCGCCATTGAGAGTTTCAAACCACGCTGCGGGAATACAACGCCAAAATTGTTGAAAAGATAATCGCTGATATCTAGCGCGATCATACCAAGCATATTTGTGCCCGTCGGATTGGGGTCGCCCAAGCGCAGAATCTCACCAGCTGCCCAGCCTGCAACATCGGAAGCTTGATGGACGTTGAAGACGTTTGCGGCACTGTTCCAATTAACCCAAGCAGACCTGGCCGGTGTTTTGGAGACGTTCCAAATCCGAACTCTTGAGACTCCGCGCAGCGATTGGCTAAAAATCTGCTCGACTTCATTGGTCGTAATCGTAACCGAGTCCCCCGTTACACTGGCAACGACATAGGTTCGAAGCGTGGCAAGAGAATCCATATCAGATCGCCAAATATCTCTTACGACCGCCGGTACCAAGGTGAGGGCCCGCAGCCCTGTATTGGAATCAATCAAGCCACCATGTGTTTTGAGCCCGCCGCTAAGGCGATCAATGCTGAGTGCGGTCTTGAAGGTGCTGCCGTCTTGGCTGACCTTAATTGTTAAGTCCTCTGAGCCAATGAGACCAATTTCTGCGCGACCAGACCAACCAGTTTGGAACAAGAGTGAGCCCGTCGCGTTGGGTTGCGACTTATTCAGCTTTACCTGCAGATTGCCGATAGCTTCATTGGGGTGAGAGAACAAAACCCCTTCGCTTTTTACCGCCAGGCGGTTGGTGATATCGGCTGTCGTATTGACCCCTATCTGGTCAATTGGATTGACGCTTGAGACCATTGGAACCGCATGCCAAGTTGAGCCGTCGAAGCGGATGTTAATTCCCTCATCCACCACCCAGCCGAGCCAACCTGCTTTCGCTGGTACTGGCTGCCAGCCGCCATTTTGAAAGGCGATCAACTGATCTTGCAAACCGCCCCAAGCGCCGGTCGCTGGTGTTTTGGGAATATAGCAATCACCCTCAGTCGGTTCTGCCGGTGGGGCACTTAAGGCCCGGCTCACCAACGTCAATTGGATGCAAGCATCCAAAGCGAGCATGGCTTCATTATAGGTGACGTGCTTGTCGGCTTGGGAGGCAAGCAAAAGGGGAGATTTAGTCGGTTGGTGCGTGACATCGGCAATTCATCTGGTTGGTTAAAGGCCACACCAGCTTAGGATTTGCGCGTAGTCAGTCGGATAGATTCATTAGATGCCTGTATAAGCCTCAACCTGTTTGGGTCAGATGGCGTTCCCACGCCAAGGCTGCTGCCACAATGTCATCGAGGTTTTCAAATCGAGGCTTCCAAGGCACCAGAGATTTCAGATGGGCCGAGTTGGCGACCAAAGACGGCGCATCGCCGGCCCTACGTGGCGACATTTTCGCGGCGATGGGGTGGTTCAGCTGCTGTTCCATTGAGGCAAGAACTTCGAGGACCGAAGCCCCTTTCCCATAGCCGCAATTCGCCGTGACATTGGCCCCACCCGCCAGAAGGTGTTGAGCCAAGAGCACATGGGCGTCGGCGAGGTCGCTGACATGAATATAGTCACGGACGCAGGTGCCGTCTGGCGTGTCGTAATCGGTGCCAAACACTTCCATCTGCGGCCGTTGGCCCGTGGCCACTTGGCAGGCGACCTTGATTAAGTGGGTTGCGTTTGGCGTGCTCTGTCCCGTGCGGCCTTGGGGGTCTGCACCGGCCACATTGAAATAGCGCAACACGCCGACTGACAGGCCGTGGGCCGTCGACATATCGGCCAGCATCAATTCGGTCATCAACTTGGACTGGCCATACGGGCTCAAGGGGGCTTTGGGCGCAGTTTCGTCCAATGGTGCCGCGCTGCCTGGTGCATAGACGGCGGCGGTGGAGGAGAAGATGAACGCCTTTACGCCAGCCTTTACCGCCTCTTGGATGAGCCCCAAGCTCTTGGCCGTATTATTCTCGTAGTAGAGCCCAGGATTGACCGCTGATTCAGGCACCACGATGGAGCCCGCAAAATGCATGATGGCGTCGATCTCGTGGCTGCTTAGGACCTTTGCAACGGCCGCCCGATCACCAATGTCCATTTCGATCAAGGTCGCTGTGGGGGGCACATTGCGCGCAACACCCGTGGATAGATTGTCGAGAACCACGATTTCATAGCCTGCATCAACGCACGCCCAAGCCGCATGGCTGCCAATATAACCTGCACCGCCTGTGATCAAAATCTTGGTCAAATCTTACGCTCCTAGAATAATGCATGGCCCTATAGGCTTTAGGTGGCTGGGAGTAAAATCGAAATTACGCCCTTAATCGGATCAACCAGTCCAGCCTAGCGCAGCAAAGCGATGTCCCATGCGCTCTTGGCCAGCAGCATTAGGGTGCAAGTGGTCTGGTAAATCGCTTTCGTCCGCCGCACCAAAAAGGGCGAGGCCATCGAGATAAGACAGGTTTGCATCGCCTGCATTTCGTCGGCGAGCGACGACATCGGCGATAATGGCGCGCGACTCTTGGAGTGTGAGCGCCCCATCCATAGCACTATGAGGCCGTTCGGTTGAACCATAGCTTGCCAAGCTGTCCCGCATCAGTGGCCCAGTGCGGGTCTCAAGCAGGGGGCAGAAGATCGGCGAGATAACGAGGAGGGGCACGTCGGGCTTGCCCTCTCGGATGGTGTCTAAGAAGCTGTGCAAGGCGCTCGCAAAGACGCGTCTGCGCATGGTGTCCGCGCCGATGATGTTAATGCCAACCTCTAGGCTGATCGCATCATATGGCCCGTCACGCAGGCTGCGGGCTACAAAGCCATCCAAATGGCATTGTCCCGCCAGCCCGATATTCATAAGCTCATGTCCCAACGCTCGGGCAGCAACTGCAGGCCAAGTCCAAGATGGGCCTTTGGCTTCCATGCCATGACTGATCGAGCTGCCATAATGAGCCCAGCGGAGACCTGTCGGCTCAGGGCTGGGGTGGATCTCTGCTTCGCTCGAAACAGATAGGCCGAGCACCTCTAACTGGGCCGATTGCGGTAACCACAGCTCGATGGCCTTTAGCCCAGTTCCCAGTGCATCAAATGAGATTTCCGAGGCTGTGCCCGGCACGAATGATGGACCCTTGGGATTCACCACAATCGTGTGGCCTGAACTGGCCGCGGCTGATCCGCACTGCACCCCATCCAAATAGAGGTCGAAGGTCACAGGGCGGCGTGGTGTGCCTGCCAATTGAATGCCCGTTTCGAGGACGTTTAGGCAAAGAGCTTCTGCATCGGTGGTAAAGCAGAGGCGCACACCACTGGTCATGCCGACCATCAGGTCCACAGAAGGATCTGGTGATTGGGCCCATGTCCAAGCAGGCAGGCGCCAAGCCTTGAGGCTCGAAGGCGTTCGAACTACATGCATGGCCCCGCGAATGGACAAAGCGGGATGATCTAACGCGACGGACTTCATAGTCATGACTTTCTGTGGTCCGCCAGTAAGCTTAGAGCGGCGTCAGGGCTGCGCGAAGATCGCTCATGGCATCCTTGAGGGCAGCACGGGCTTCATCGACTGCCCGTTGCAACTGCACTTCCCGCGCTTTCGCGGCGTCGAGTTCTTCTTGCAACAGGGGATTTACATCGGGTGTGGAGGGATAGCCACGCGCTTCTTGAACTTCGCGAGCGCCAGCTTGGCGACCATCTTCATATCCCGCACGGCGCGCAGCTTCTGTTACCCGCAACATGGACGCTGCGAGAGCCGTTTCAAGTCGTGACAACGCACTGTCGAAACGGACAAGAGTTTGATCCAGCGGGGGAGGCTTTCCAATGCTCATGACATCTCTCCTAGCTGAGTCCTGCCAAAACCCCAAATCATGTGCAAGCAAGTGACGCCATTGGGTGGACGATTCGGCAGATGATGGCTATAGCCAACATACAATTGGCATGGGCCTCCCCCACATGCCATGATCCAGCAAAATAAGGCGAAAGTGCCTTGATTTTGTAGTTTTACTACGGAGATTAGTATGAGCGTGCGCGTCGCGATCAATGGTTTTGGCCGTATCGGCCGTCTGGTTTTACGGTCCATCATCGAGAATGGACGAGATGATATTGAAGTTGTGGCCATCAATGATTTGGGCCCTGCCGCGACCAATGCGCACCTGTTGAAATACGATTCCGTGCATGGCCGTTTCCCCGCCACCGTCAGCGTTGAAGGCGACACGATTGTCGTCAATGGCAAGCCCATCAAAGTGACCGCACTTCGTGATCCTGCGACTTTGCCTTGGGGTGAAAATCAGGTCGATATCGCGATGGAATGCACGGGCTTGTTTACAGCTCGTGAGAAGGCTGCTGCACATTTGACGGCTGGTGCGAAGCGCGTTTTGATTTCCGCGCCCGGCGAGCAATCGGATAAGACGATTGTGTACGGCGTGAACCATCAGTCTCTCACCAAGGATGATCTGATTGTCTCCAATGCTTCGTGCACCACCAATTGCTTGGCACCGGTTGTAAAGGTCCTGAACGACGCCATTGGTATCGACAAGGGCTTCATGACGACGATCCACTCTTATACGGGTGACCAGCCAACGTTGGATACAATGCACAAGGATTTGTACCGCGCCCGCGCTGCAGCTCTTTCCATGATCCCAACGTCAACTGGCGCGGCCAAGGCAGTGGGCTTGGTTTTGCCAGAGCTAGCGGGTCGTTTGGATGGGGTGGCGATCCGCGTACCAACGCCAAACGTCTCCTGCGTAGATCTGAAGTTTGTTGCCAAGCGCACCACGACCGTGGATGAAATCAATGCTGCCATTAAGGCCGCAGCGGATGGTCCTTTAAAGGGCGTCTTGGGTTACACGGCTGACCCCAATGTCTCGATTGATTTCAACCATGACAGCCATTCTTCGACCTTTGCTTTGGATCAAACCAAAGTGATGGACGGCACGCTGGTGCGCATCCTGTCTTGGTACGATAATGAGTGGGGCTTCTCGACCCGCATGAGCGACACTGCCATCGCTATGGCTAAATTGATCTGATGGACGTGACTGAAGCTAAGTCTGACTTTGTACCCTCGCGCTTCGTCAATGCTCTGGTTGAGGCAGTGCTTGTCTCAACCACCATCCTATTGGCCATGTTTGGCGTGTCCTGGTGGGCAGCCCCGGTGATGATGGTGGTGGCAACGACTTGGTGGTGCTTCGTGCATAGGCGGCGGGTTGCTGGCATGGTTCGTGCGAGCTTGCCACAAACGATTGGCACTTTGGCTCTGGCTTTGGTGCTGATCGTGCTCGCACATGGCGTCGGATTTGGTTTTGGCGCGGCACTTCACGCGCTGATAGGGTGAAAATGACTTTTCTATCGCTTAAGACTGCAGATCTTCAGGGCAAGCGTGCCTTTGTCCGCGTTGATTTCAATGTCCCAATGCAGGACGGTGTGATTACAGATGATACACGCCTCCGCGCCGCTTTGCCGACGATAAAGCTTCTGATTGAGAAAGGCGCGAAGGTCATTCTCGCGGCCCATTTTGATCGGCCAAAGGGCAAAGTCGTTCCAGCCATGTCACTCGAGCCGATTATACCGGCATTGGCCGCTTTGTTGGATAAACCGATTGCATTTGCTGCTGATTGCGTTGGCCCTGTTGCCGAAGCCGCGGTGGCCGAGATGAAAACAGGTGATGTGCTCTTGCTAGAGAATACCCGTTTTCAACCCGGCGAAGAGAAGAACGACCCAGAGCTTGCCAAGGGCTTTGCGCGTCTGGCTGATGTTTACGTGAATGACGCCTTCTCGGCGGCGCATCGTGCCCATGCTTCAACCGAAGCAATTGCCCATTTGCTGCCAGCCTATCCCGGCCTATCGATGGCCCATGAGCTTGATTATCTGGATAAGGCTCTCGGCAACCCAACCCATCCAGTGATGGCCGTTGTGGGTGGGGCCAAGGTCTCCAGCAAGATTGACCTTCTTCAGAACCTTGTTTCACGCGTGGATATCTTAGCCGTTGGCGGGGGTATGGCGAATACATTTCTGGCAGCGCGCGGGGCCCATGTCGGCAAGTCCTTGTGCGAGCATGACCTTTTGGAGACCGCCCGCGCCATTGAGGCGCAAGCTGCGGCGAACAAGTGCCAAATCCTGCTGCCCACCGATGTAGTGGTCGCCGAGGCCTTTGCCGCCCATGCCCCTCATCGGACCTGTGAGATCGATGATGTGAAGGATCAAGAGATGATCTTGGATGCCGGGCCAAAATCGGTTGCTGCTTTGGCCGCTGCTTTGGAGACCGCCAAGACCTTGGTCTGGAATGGTCCCTTGGGCGCGTTCGAGTTACCGCCTTTTGACATTGGCACCATGGAAGCAGCCCGCACCGCGGCAGCCTTGGCGCATTCGGGACGCCTCGTCGCAGTCGCAGGCGGCGGCGATACCGTCTCGGCCCTCAATCAAGCCAAGGTTGCAGGCGACTTCACTTTTGTTTCCACCGCTGGCGGCGCCTTCCTCGAATGGATGGAAGGCAAAGCACTGCCCGGCGTCGAAGCCCTTAAACATCCATCCTAATCCAACTGTGTATCTAAGAGGACAGCTATGAATCTCGATCAACTCGTCGCGACCGCCAAAGCCATGGTCGCCCCCGGCAAGGGTATTTTGGCAGCGGACGAAAGCACCGCCACCATTCGCTCGCGTTTTGATGCCATCGGTGTTGAGTCCACCCCAAATACCCGTCGCGATTATCGGGAATTGTTGTTCCGGTCGGAAAAGGCGATGAAGGACCACATCTCGGGCGTCATCCTGTATGATGAGACCATTCGTCAGTTCGCGCGTGATGAGTCGCGGTTGGTCGATATCATCAAGTCGCATGGTGCCATCCCCGGCATTAAGGTCGATATGGGTCCTCGCGAAATGCCCTTCTTTCCGGGTGAGCGCGTAACCGATGGCCTCGACAATCTGCGTGACCGTCTGCGCGACTATTATGTCCATGGTGCACGCTTCGCGAAGTGGCGCGCGGTGATTGATATTGACGCGCGTCGCCCAAGTGCTGGCTCGGTCAAGGCCAATGCGCATGCTTTAGCGCGCTATGCCGCCATGTGCCAAGAAGAAAACATCGTGCCAATCGTGGAACCCGAAGTCCTGATGGATCTCGATCACGATATCAATCGCTGCTTTGAAGTGACCGAATATGTGCTGAAAAGCACGTTCCAAGCCTTGTATGAAATGCGGGTGCAGTTGGAAGGCATCGTGTTGAAGCCAAATATGGTGATCGCGGGTCGCAAGGCGAAGGTCCAAGCCGGCGTCGACGAAGTGGCTGAAAAGACGGTTCAGTGCTTGAAGAACACGGTTCCTTCGACCGTGACCGGGATTGCCTTCTTGTCGGGCGGCCAGTCCGACATCGATGCGACCGCGCATTTGAACGCAATGAATGCGATGCATGCTTTGCCTTGGAACCTGACTTTCTCTTACGGTCGCGCGCTGCAAGCCGCCCCGCAAAAGGCTTGGTCTGGCAAGGAAGAAAATATCGAGGCTGCCCAAGCGGCCTTCTACAAGCGGGCCCATATGAATGGCTTGGCGTCACTTGGCCAATGGTCGCGTGAACTGGAAGACAAGTAAGCCGCTTACTTAGAACAAAAAGAATGGGGCACCAGATCGTCGGTCTGGTGCCCTTTTTGTTTAGCCTGCCAAGCCCGCAATTGCCTTGGCTGTTGCGATCCAAGCTGGGCTGGTTGAGATGGGCACGCACAGAATTTGCACCGCAATAATGGCAATCGAGCCCCATAGAGTGACGGGATGGAAACGGCCCGTGACTTTGCGATCATAGATCAGCATGGCGACCAAGATGAGGTCAATGACGATCGCTGGCGGCAAAGTGACAAAAACCGGTGGTGGCCCAACGGCCCCCGGTGGAGTCATCATAACCGCAAATGGCCGTGCCATTGGGGCCTGCAATAAGGGCACGAAAGATAAAGTCATCAAGCGGCTGTGCCAGTCAGCGCGATGCACATTCATGATCGCCAGCACGATGAAGGCCGCGATCAAGGCGATGCCCGAGAAGGTCACGATGGAGAAGGACGCCGCTTGGTTCGCAAAGCCCGTGAGCTCGCCCTGCTTGATCGTATTGATCGCTGCCAAAAGGATCGAGATAGCGAGAGCCGTAAACAGCGAAACGCCAGCAATCCCCCAGCTTCTATGGTCGGTCATCTTACGATTGGCCACGAAATTGGTCTGTAGGGCATAGAACAACACCCAGGCAAAAAGCATAAAGCCATGGATGTGGAGGATGGGTTTGCCAGCGAAACTGCCGTCCATCAGCTTCAGCCAATAGGTCGGGATAAAGCCGCAAAAAGCAATGGCCACAAAGACCCATGCCATGGTCTGATAGAAGCGCCGTGGCTTCTCAAAAGTTTCAATCGTCGTCATGTCCATCCCCCTAGTTCAGGCCATGTGGCCAATTGCCTCCCGCCACGCCTCAATCGAGGATGTGGCTTGATAATCGCGTTGCATCTCAGAGGTCAGGACCTCAATCATGGTGGAATTTTCGATCCAAAACTCGATGACATCAAACATCCCACCACGAGAACAGCGCACCGACCGCCAGCCTTCGCGCTGGGCGATGGCTTCAATCTCGTCCTGACGTCGGTGGCATTGGATCGCGAGATGGGTTGCGCCATAGCGAGACGGATGTTCAATCTCGGTGGTGTCAAACATGGCGTCGTCCGCCCCGGGGATCAGGGCGCGGCCATTGGGATAAACCTCAATGCCAGAGCCGCGCACATCGCCTGCCATGGCAATCCAGGCCCCGGAAACCGGCGCAAAAGGTAAAGCCTCACCTTCCCAGAGTTCAGCGAGCACATGGGCCACGTGCTTTGGATCGGTAGCGGAAATAGAGGCGTGCAAAATCATGGGATACTCCTACAAAGTGCCGTTACGCGCGGCAGTAAAGATGGCTTGGATGGCGCGGCGCGCGATCTGCCCGGATTGGTCGCCTTTAAGGTCCCAATAGTCGCGCATGGTAAGCCAAGCGGTGGCGGATTGGATAAGTTGCACGCTGGCGCACACGGTCAGCACAATCTCGTCAGAGGCTTCAGGGCCAAGCTCTGCCTGCACCGCACGTCGGATGGCGGCTTGCCGCTCCTCATTGCGCGATAAGGTCATGGCCCGACCCTGTGGTGACAGGACCGCGCCGCGCATGATCTCGGCCTCTTCGTCAAAGGATGGGAAGGCCTTGACGGGAAAGTCCAACAACGCCGCCAGCGTATCTGGGAAAGCTTCTTGGCCAAGCCGCGCTTTATGCGCCCGCCACCAGCCATCCAGCAAAGCCTCTTTGTTGGGGAAGTGGCGATAAATCGTGCGTTCGCCCAAACCGGCCATGCGGGCAACTTGGGTGAAGGTCAGCTCCGCCAACTCAACGTCTTCAAGGCATCGACCGACCGCGTCGAGAATGATCTCGGCGGTGGCGTCGCGTTGGCGGTCGCGATGGGTTTTGGTCAAAGTTTCATTCATGACAGTTATACTGTCATGATGACAGTCATACTGTCAAGAAATTATTCTTAGCTTCTAACGATCTTGTAAAAGCCGATCGATATAGTCTCGCTCATTCTTGTCGCGCTGCGGGTCCGCTTGGCGGCGACGTAATTCATCGCGCACATCCCGGGCGCGCCGCTTCTCCACCCCGTCAGGCACTTTTGTCGCCTTGCCATCATCTTGTTTAGGCAAAGCGCGGCCTAAAGGGTCTGTCTCGCCATCATTGCCAGCTTGGCCTTGCGGGCTCGATTCTGCTGCCTGTCGCAGGGCTTGTAAGGCACGCGACTGGGCATCTTGGGCACGATTAAGATCGCCTTCTCTGAGGGCCTGAGCGGCCTCGCGCATGGCCTCGGCGGCTTGGCGCTTATTCTGTTCTTCCGCGCTTTGTTCTTGAGCTGGATCGCTCTGGCGACTGCCGCCTAAAGCATCTGCCAAGCCCTCCTGTTGGTTGGCGAGATCCTCTGCCGAGCGGCGCGATTGATCGGAGGGCGGTGTTTCGCCCAATTGCTCCGTCTGATCCGACAGAGCCCGTTGTTGCTGCATGGCATCATCGAGCGGCCCGCCCTGGCCTTGACCATTTGCTTGGCCAGAGGCACCGGGCGCACCGGGTTGAAGGTTTTCGAGCAATTCGTCCAACTGATCTAATTGGGCTAAGGCATCCTCGCGCGAACCTGAACTGCCGGACTCCTCTAATTCCCGCAGCCGGTCTTCCAGATCGCCAGCACTGATCTGCGGGCCGGATTGGCCTTGTTCGCCGCCTTCACCAGAGGCACCTTGCTGGGCCAATTCCTGCAGCCGTTCGCCAACGGCTTCCCGCAGCTCCTGCGTCAATTGTTGGATTTGGTCAGGTGGAGCACCTTGTTCGAGGGCTTGTTTGAGGGCCTCGCGAGCTTGTGCGACCTTTTGTTGGGCCGGGGTCTGATTGCTGGCCTCAATCTGCAGCGCCATTTGCCACAAGAGGGGCGCGACGCTGTGGGCGTCTGAAACATCTCGCGCAATGCTCAAACGCTCCAGCGCATAATGCAGGCTTAGTTGACCCAGATCGCTTAAGCCGAATTGAACCATGGTTTCGGCAATGGCGCGCAGATGTCCGGTAGCCTTTGCAATTCCCGGCGGGGCACCGGGTTGGGGGTCGGTTAGGTCAAGCTTTATGGGTCCAAGATTTAGGGAGTCCGATGCTGTCCCCACAACATCCAAGGGCTCAAAAAGAGTGGCAAAACGCGGCAGAGTCCGTTGATAGGGGCGCGCCTCGCGTAGGATCATCAAGCGGACCTCTTGGAGGGCGGCCGCAAGGCTGGATTGCCAATTCTGCTCTGGCATCGTGAGCTTGGTTACGTCGGACGCGGTTTCTTGCCCCAAGCCGTCACGTACCACGATCTGGGCTTCAACTTGCAGGCCTGTTAGCGCGTGATCGGCCACTTCCACAAAGACACGTCTGGCACCATTTTCGCCCGCTGCCCCTTCAAGCGGAATGGGGGTGTCGAACACCGAGTGACCGGCAAGTCCTTCAGGCACCTTCACTGGTCGGATGCGGACAAAGGCCGCCGCAAGCCCATAATCATCACTGGCTTGGAACGCGATATCGAGCCGGCCTTTGGGGTCGATTTGGATGGGCTTTGGCAAAGCAAGTTGTGGCTTTTGATCTGGTGTAGCTTCAATATGCCACTGTGCCCGCGTGCCGAGGCGATCCAGCTTAAGTGTCCCCGAACGAGTGATTTCAATCTGCCCCTGCCAAGCAGCCCCTTGGGCTGGCTCCAAGCGGGTGGTGCGGGAAGGACCGCGCAACACAGGGGCACCGCGTGCGCCATCGACGCGCGCTGTCACCTTAGAGCCAACTGGCAAGGCAATATTGCTTTGGCTGCGGTCCAGCCGGATTAAGGGCAGGCCGGTATAGCTGGGCGGCTCGGCCCATACTTCGACGACCAGATCGCTGTCACCCATTAAGGGCGACAAATCAAACGTCAGTCCGCGTGCAGTCGCCATCGGGTTCAACCCGCAAAGTCCCATTGCCGCAACCAAGGCCAAGGCTTTAGCTGCGTCTTGCCAGTCTAACTTGGGTTTCACAGGGGTGGATAAAGCCGCGGCAGCTTCGATCAGTCGTCGTTGGTGCCAAGACCAAAGGGCGTCATCGCCGCTGATCCGCCGATCTTCGCCCCCGGTGAGGGGGCGTAATTCGTGCAAGCCTGCGGCTTCTTCAAGCGCGCGCCCGGCTTCATGCTCGCTCATCGGGTGGAAGAGCTGCCACCCGCGCCAGAATAGATAGGCAGTGATGAGCCACGTAAGGCCTGCCCCAGCCGATACCAGTGCGGCGGGTAGACCTTCGGTTAGGCTGCCCGCGGCCCCAACAAATGCCAAGAGGCAGAGGGGTGGCCAAAGCGTCCGCAACCCTTTGACCAGCGCATCGGCACGGATGGTTCGCGCAATCGCGCGACGTGTCGAGGGGGGAGGGGTGGTTGGCGCTAACACCTGTTTGCTCTAGCACACAGACGGCTTGTTTGTGAATCGGTTTGAACGCCAGCGCCCAACTTCATTTAGGGCTTGCTGGCGGCAGGCTTTGGCTTGGCGGCAATGGCTTCCAGTTGCGCCAAGAGACGGTCGGCATCGGGGGATGAGCCTTTGGCGACGCGCGCCCATTGAACGGCAAGCTCTAGGTTTTGCGGCGTGCCTTCGCCCTTGGCATTGACCAAGGCCCAGTAGAAAGCGCCGTCCATGTCCCCGCCTTCAGCGGCCGTCTTAAACCATTGCGCCGCACCTTTAAGATCGCGGGCAACGCCGCGTCCCTGATACAGCATCAGGCCATAATCGGCTGCGGCATCCGCGCGGCCGGCCTGCGCAGCTTGGCGGAGGTAGCCAATGGCCTTTAAAGGATCATCCATTGGGTCAGGGTCCCCGTCGGCATAGAGGATACCTGCCGCATAAGCAGCATCGGCATCACCATAACTGGCCGCTTGCGCATAAATGCTGGCGGCGCGTGTGCGATCCTTTGGCCCTGCGGCACCGGAGAGAAACAAGTCACCCAAGGGGGCCAAGGCTTCCTTCCGCCCATTCGCAGCAGCGCGCTGCAGCATGGAAAGGGCTTCTCCCGGCGTCGAACCGCCTTTTCGGGCCATGCCGAGCCGAGCCAACCCCAACATGGCATCACTATTGCCGCCGGTGACTGCGCGGCGATACCAACGGACCGCAGCTTCCGGGGTCGCAGTGTCAATGAGATTTTGCTCGTAGATGGAGCCTGCCAAAGCAGCAGCTTTTGGATTGCCGCGCGAGGCGAGGTTTTCAGCTTGGCTGAGGGCTTCACGATATTGGCCGGTGCGGAGCGCCAGCAATGCGCTCTCCAACGCGCGTTGATCGGCCTCAGCCTCTAAGGCCATTGGGCTGGGAGGGGCGGGGGTTTGCGCCATTGTTACCTGCGGCAGCGCGAGCACACCGGCGAACAGGACAAAGCGAAGGCGTGTCAGGCGCATGCGTCAAACATGTCCTTGAAAGCAGCACTTGCTGCAGCGGGGCCTTTGGGCCACGACCAGATACCAGCCGAGACAGCCAAGAAGTCGGCTCCGGCCTTTACAAGCTCTGCCCCATTGTCTGGGGTGATGCCACCTATGGCGACGCACGGGATTTCCATAATCTCTTGCCACCATGAAAGTATGTCGAGATTGGCGCGCGTTGGTGCCGCTTTTGTGGCCGTGTCGAAAAAGGCGCCAAAAGCAACATAATCGGCCCCGGTCTCTGCAGCTTCCATCGCAAAGTGGCGGCTGTCGTGACAAGTCACACCAACAATTCCATTCTTGCCAACCGGTTTGCGCGCTTGGTCCACTGTGCCGTCTGACTGTCCAATGTGCACCCCGTCCGCCGCGGCAAGCTTAGCCAGATCGGCGCGGTCATTCACGAGGCAAGCTACACCCAAGTCTTGGGCCATGGGAAAGATTGCAGCAGCAGCGGCTAGGACTTCAGCATCCGTTGCTTCCTTTAGCCGCAATTGCAGGCAAGCCACATCGCCAGCCTCAATAACCGCCTGCAAGGACTTGGCAAACAAGTCGAGATTTTCAATTTTCGGCGGCGTGATGAGATAGAGCCGCGTTTTTGGACGGTCCGACACGAATGATTGGCTCCTTAAAGGGCGATTGAGCAGAACAGATGACGGACAGATGCCAACATTGTGAGATGCACAACCACTGAGAAACAGGCACATGACGCGCCTTCAACGATTTCAGAGATGTCTATGACCCAAGCCACGCCTCCCGCCAAGCCTGTCCCCAACACCCAGCGCGGTTTCTTAGCTTGGGTTGAGCGGGTGGGGAACCTTCTGCCCGACCCTGTCATGATTTTTGTCTGGTTGATCGGCTTCTTGATGGTGCTGTCGGTGATTGGCTCAGCCCTTGGCTGGTCCGCCTCGCTCCCCTTCTCCGGCGAAAAGCCACCCAGTGGTGGGGTCGTGAAAGATGGGCTCCTGATCTTTGACGCCACCAGCCTGTTCACCGAAGACAATCTGAAAAAGCTGATTGTCGATATGCCCCGCACCTTAACAAGCTTTGCGCCTCTGGGTGTTGTGTTGGTTGTGATGTTGGGGGCCTCAGTGGCAGAGCGTGCTGGCCTGTTCAGCGCTTTGATCCGCAATAGCCTGCGCGATTTGCCGCGCGCCTTTCTGACCCCGGTCGTGTGCTTGATCGGTATGATGAGCCACCATGCATCGGACGCGGGCTATGTGGTTTTCATTCCTCTGTGCGGGCTGGTCTATGCCGCAGCAGGTCGTCACCCGCTGGTCGGTATTGCCGCAGCCTTTGCCGCCGTCTCCGGCGGTTTTGCTGGCAATGTCACACCAGGCCAACTCGACGTGCTTTTGTTCGGCTTCACCCAAGAAGCCGCCCGCATCATTGACCCGACTTGGACGATGAACCCCTTGGGCAATTGGTGGTTCATTTTGGCCATTGTCGTGCTGTTTACGCCCATCATCTGGTTCATCACCGACCGCGTGCTAGAGCCTCGTTTAGGTCCTTGGACAGGCAATCCAGATGACGATTTGAAAGCAGAATTGACCAAGTCGGTTGTCACGCCAGAAGAGAAGCGCGGCCTCGCTTGGGCTGGCTTCGCTGCGCTTGCCGTGATCGCCGTTTTTGCAGCCTTGGCCCTTTGGCCCGGTTTCACCCCACTGATCGATGAAAGCCAGAAGGGCACCGCCCAGTTGCAACCCTTTTACCAAGGCCTGATTGCCGCCTTCACGCTGATCTTCTTGCTGGGTGGCATCGCCTTTGGTGTCTCGGTGAAGTCGATCCGCTCCTCGTCGGATGTGGTTACCATGATGAATGAGGGCATTCGTTCGTTAGCCCCCTATATCGTCTTTGCCTTCTTCGCCGCCCATTTCATCGCCATGTTCAGCTGGTCGAACTTAGGGCCGATTGCCGCGATCAATGGCGCGGCAGCCTTGAAGGAACTCAGCCTGCCAGCACCTTTCTTGCTCGTCTGCGTCCAAGCCTTCTCGTCCTTCTTGGACCTCTTCATTGGCTCGGCTTCGGCCAAATGGAGTGCGATGGCCCCCGTCGTGGTGCCGATGTTCATGCTGCTCGGTATCTCGCCGGAAATGACGACCGCGGCTTACCGGATGGGCGATAGCTATACCAATATCGCGACGCCCTTGATGTCTTACTTCCCGCTTGTGCTGGCCTTTTGTCGGCGTTGGGACAAGAATGTTGGCGTCGGCACGCTGCTCTCCATGATGCTGCCGTTTGCTTTGGCCTTCATGGTTGCCGGCATAGCGATGACAGCGGCTTGGGTCTATTTCGACTGGCCTTTGGGCCCGGGCGCTACGGTGCATTACAGCCTGCCGGGGGCGAAGTAGGGCCCCGTTCAGCCGCGTTGGAATGGATAGAAGTCTGATCCTAAGTGCATGATCTGGGTCAGCTCATCCAAGGCTGTCCGCCCTTCTTGCAGCAGGCTGGGGTCGGCCAAATCGTCTGGCCCCAAAGTCTCGCGATAATGGCGGTTCACCCACGCGACCAAATCGTCATAGAGCGCCGTATCGAGCACAGCACGCGCGCTGATGGCCTGTAGCTTGGCTTCATCCATCACAACCCGCAGCCGCAAGCAGGCCGGCCCACCGCCATTGCGCATGGATTGGCGGACATCGACGAACTGGACCCGACCGATGGGGCCATTGCTGGCAACCAGTTTTTCCAGATAGGCATTGGTGGCTGCATTCTCGCGGCACTCTTCCGGTGCGATCAAGACCAAGCGGTCTTCGCCCGGCATGGACAGCAATTGGGTGTTGAACAAATAGGATTTGATCGCGTCCGCCAAGGGCACGTCCGCCTCTGGCACTTCGACGATGGCCACTTCCATAATGCCATCGCAGGCGCGCTTGATCGCCTCATAGGTGCCCAGCCGATCTTCAAACGCATGTTCGTGGCAGAACAGGACTTGCAGGCTGGCGACGGCCACCACGTCATTATGGAAGGCCCCCGCTTCAATGGCCTTCCGGCTTTGTTGGAGATGCAAGACACGATTTGGCGCGAGGCCATGGCGGCGCGCAATGGCTTCGCCGGTTTGCAACGTCTGGCGGGCAGGGAAGCGCGTTTCTTGTTGGCCAAAGCCATTGCGGCCCCAGACAAAAATCTCCACCCCTGCTTCACCATGGCTGGCGCACAGCCGCATGTGGTTGGCGGCCCCCTCGTCGGCAAATAAGGGCTGATAGGGCAGGGCCTTATGAACCGCAAAATGGCTTGTATCGGCAAAGATCGCCCGCAAGCTGCGCTCGGTCTGGCTGGCTTCCAGCGCGCGATGCGGCATGGTCAGAAGGTTAGCCGGGCTGAAGTGGAGACGGCCGTCAGCGCAATCTGCTGAAGGCGACACGGTCGCCGCATTGGCCGCCCACATTTGCGCCGACGACGAAACATTGCGCACAAGTGCGGGGTCCGCCTTCCAAGCTTGGGCTAGAATTTCTGCGTCAGAGCCCGAAAATCCGATGGCCTTCAGCGTGGGCAGGTGCGGGCGCTCATGGGGTGGTAGCAGGCCTTGAACCAAGCCCGCATCGGCCAGCCTTTTGGCTTTCGCTAGGCCCTGAAGCGCGCCTTCCTTCGGGCGGGACACAGCTGTCGCATTGGCTGCAGAGGCTAAATTGCCAGCGCTGAGCCCGCCATAATTGTGGGTTAAGCCAACCAAACCATCGAAATTTGCTTCAAACGCCAAGACGAACCCCTGTGTTGTCACTGGCACGGGCTATAGACATAGGCTTTGGTGTCAAGCCTGTTGTGCCAGCACTTTGGCCTCCGAAGAGCGGTCTCCCCGAACGAGCAGCCAGAGCCCGATGACCAAATTACTGAGCAAGGTCACCGCGAAAGCAATAGAACTGGGGATGTCCGTCGCGGGCCAGCCCAAAGTCACGACCGAACTCACCAGAATGAGCATAGCACCCAGAATGGCTATGGCGGATAAAAGGCGCGGCAAGCTGCGCGCTTGGAACAGGATGAAGAAGCCGATCAATGTTGCCAAGGCCAGCCCAATCGCACCCAGATCAAAGGCCGCATTGGAGACATCGCGCAGCACCCGGTGCAACGCCTCTGCACCCGGGGTACCCAGAAGATTGGGCTGGGTCTGATTGTCGACCAAGGCAAAGCGGATTGCCCAAGCCACGGTCGAGCTTATGGCCTCAAACAAGCGCCAGCCCAGAACCAGTCCTGCGCCCAATCGGCTAATGGGCGCTAGCCACAGTGCGAATGTGACCGCTAGCGCGACGCTGAAAATGCTGGAGACGCCATAACTGAGCAGAGCGAGGCGATAGAGGCCTTCGTTCTGCGCGATCTTGAGGCCAGTTGCAGCAAAGTTGCCCGGGACCGCAAAGCTGTTGGCGATCTGAAAGCCTGCCATATGGGTGAGTGTCACCAAGAAAAGAAGCAGGCCCGTAAGCCGAGCGTGTGTCCAAAATTGAGTGCTTGCGGTCATGGGTTACGCCTTGTCGTTGGGATTAAAAAAGGGCCACCGACGGTCGTCGATGGCCCCTTTGGTGAGATGGCTTGCCGAGACTTAGAGGGCCCGGCGGCGGCGGATCTCGCTGGCGGCATAGATGAAACCACCTGCTACGGCCAAGCCAATCCAAAAGCCAGGTTGGGCTAGGCTGTTGGACAATTGGCCCAGCATTTCAGTGACAGGGATCGCGGGGATATGGTCGTTGCTGGGCTCGATGATGCGGCTCATGCCGTTGGTCATAGGTTCGCCAATCAAGCGGCCAGCAGGTTCCCATAAGGCGTTCAGGATCATGTCATTGTCATCACCACGATAGGCAATGGCCATATAGACGAGGGGCACAACGAACAGAGGGGCAAAGGCTGCGACGAAGGGCATTTTAGGGGCCCAAGCGCTGACCATGGTCACCCATCCGTAAACTGGCAAAGCCCAGCCAACATAGATCAGAAGCCCGACCGCCAACACGCTCCACAATTTTGTGGCATTGAGGAAGACCGTTGCAGCGCTGATGCCGGTGATGCCCACATTGCCGAGGGTGGCAACCGCCAGGCCCGTGATCGCGACGTGCAAGACAATCGTCACGGCCAAGGCAAAGAACAGACCGACGCCGACAATCGAGACAAGCTTCGCACTGGTGGTCTGAAGGTCGCTGACCGGCATCGACTTCCAGAACAGGATGGTGCGATCCTTACGCTCGTCATGCAAAGCCCCCGCCAAGACAAACAGGATGGAGATCAGGGCGATCGCCAAGGGCAACACCGCAGCCGCTGCCGTGCCGACGGGCAGGATGGCTTCTAGGCCAGCCTTGGTTTTCGGGTCAATCGCATCATCTAGGCTCTTGGATTTGCCGTCGTTGGTGATGATGGTGACCTTGCCATCTGGACCACGCTTGACCACTGCAGCACCTTTTTGAGTATCAACGATGACTTGACTATTTAGGCCGGGATTTTGTTTGGCGGCTGCAAAGTCTTCGGGGTCAAAGCCAAAGCGGGCATTGCCGGTCAAGGTTGCAAACAAAGTCACGGTCAAAAGAATGGCCGCGATCACGATGGGGGTGATGACCAAAGCACCGCGATTATCGGCCATATCCCGCCGAATTAGGGTCAAAAATTTGTTCATGAGAACACTCCCGCAGGAAGGGTGAAGCTGACAACAGCAGTTTGAATATTGAGGCCAATGGCGGGGTCAAACGACCATTCCACACCGCCTACGCCAAGAAGAGCCAAGCCAACGAGCGCTAAAACCACGCCCGACGTCCGGGCCAATTTCACGACGATATCGCCGCTCGAGGGGATCAGGGCAAGCTTTGAAGCGCCCGCTTTTGGGGTCAAAGCCTTGCCGGGAAAAGCACGGCCTTCGGCCGGTGCCTGACGCTGGGCTAAGGTAAAGAGTAAGCCAGTAATCATCATCTCCCCCTATTGCGCCAAAGCCACAAACAAATCGGCGAGGCCAACCCGGCGCGGTTCGCCAAAAGTCTTTAGCTGCTCGGGTGCCACGCCATCGAATACATAAGTGGTGCGGCCCAGAAGCGAGCGGCCATAAAGTGGGCGCAAGGCTTCTGCTTCGGCTTTCTGATTGTCGAGGACATCCACCGCCAAGAAGCGTTCCGCGACGACATCCATTGAGGCGTCGAGCGTGACGGCGCCATCGCGAATGAAGATCGCATGGCTCAAGATCGGCTCAACTTCATCGACCTGGTGGGTCGTGATGATCACGGTGCGGGTCTCATCAAAGAAGTCGGACAGGATGGCGTCATAGAAGCCGCGGCGGTTGACGATGTCGAGACCCAAGGTTGGCTCGTCCAGCACCAGAATGCGCGCATCAATTGCCAGAGCAATGGCCAAATGGACTTGTACGATCATGCCTTTGGAGAGGGCCTTAATCTTGGAGTCCAATTGCACCGTGGTGGTCTTAAGGCGGGCGACCGCTTTGGCTTGGTCAAACTTAGGATGTAGACCCGCTACCCAGTCGAGAAGGTCTGCCACTTTTGCCCAGCGGGGCAGGGTGGCAACGTCGGCGATGAAGCAGACTTGCTCCATCAAGACGGCGCGCTGCATCAAAGGGTTCATGCCCATAACCTGCAGATCGCCTTCATAGTCAGACAGGCCAAGCAGGCAGTTGAGCAAGGTGGACTTACCGGCCCCATTGGCCCCAATCACACCGACAATCCGGCCAGCTGGGATTTCGAGGTTGGTCGGCTTCAGCGCTTGCTTCTTGCCATAATTTTTCGCCAAGCCCTTGGCCGAAATCAATACTTCCGTCATTGCCCATTCCCCTCAACATCTTTTAGCAATTCCTGCACGCTCAAGCCCAAGCGCTTGATACGTGTCACCACGACCGGCCACTCTTCTTTCAGGAAGGTGTTCCGCTCACTGGCGCTTAAGCCTTTGCGGGCGCCATCGATCACGAACATGCCCAGGCCACGGCGACGTTCGACCAGACCGTCATCTGCCAATTCTTGATAGGCTTTTGAAACGGTCAAAGGATTGACCTGAAGGTCTAAAGCCACTTGCCGAACAGACGGCAAAGGCTCTCCTTCCTTTATGCCACCATCGAGAATGGCAGACAGGACCCGGTCCTTAATCTGCCTCCAGATGGGTTGATCGTCGCGCCAAGCTTGCGTCATAGACAACTCCCAAATACCTAGAACTTGCTGTTCTAGCGTTCTGGTGTGTTGGTATAGTAATACACCACCCGTGTCAAGCGACTTTTTTGAGGGATAGATTGCGATTGCTGAAACACCCTATCACCGGCTTCGCCCGACATCGGCGTATAAGCCGATGTGTCCCGAAGAGACTGAAGGAGTGTTTCCCTCTAGACCGATTTTGGTGAGACAGCAGGATCACCAAAAGGACCGCGCAACAGAAGTTGCGCATGCAAACGCGATGACAAGCGCAGCTTCTGTTGCGCGCTCCGTTCCCCCCACGATGTCATCCCCGCCGAAGCGTCAGCGAAGAGGGGGGACCTCAAGGGACTATGCGGCAGGAGGTCCCCGATCGGCTGCGCCGTCCGGGATGACAACGTTGTTTCTGAAACACCCTGTCACCGTACCGGACGGGCCCTCGCGGCGCTGAAATAGATGGCGTTCATGACGAGCGAATCGAGGCCATCGGCCATGCCGCGATAGGTGGGGTCAATCGTGAAGGCGACGACATAGCCGCGCCCGCGAGACTGGACCGCCAAAGCGGGCTTAAAGGCCAATTGCTTGCGAATATCATCCCACACAATCCCGCTGGCTTTTACTTGGTCTGGCCCGGCAAAGCGGACGACATTATCGCCCACATCGGCGGTCAAGGGACGATAAATGTCTGAGCCAGCCACCATCATATGCAAAGTGGGCGCGATGCCCGCTGTGAGCCAATGATCCTTGGCAGTTTCGCCACGCAGGATTGCCCCATCCAGTTCGGTTGGATCGCGGCTGGTCTCGACTATAGCTTGCTTATAAGTGGCTTCATCTGGGAAGTTCACGCCATCAACGCCAGATGCACCCGCTTTGGTCTTGGCTTCTGGCAGGCGCCCCTTGGCTTCTGCCTCTGTAACAGTCGCCTGTTCGCGTCTTAGGCCAATCAGATCGACGTCTGGGTCTGCCAACCAGCCTGTTGCGGTGCCCAGCGAGATCAGGACACCGCCATTTTGCACAAAGGTGCGCAAATTGCGTGCCCCTGCTTCGCCCAAGGCCGCGCCATAGCTGCCTTCGCCATCGGGCAAGATCACCACGTCATAGCCGCTCAAAGGAAGGCCAGCCAAACGCCGCATCCGGACCGGGGTGACAGGCACGCCAAACTTGCGCTCCAGGACATAGCGCGTGGCACCCGCTGAATTGCGGTCCGTCGGGCTATCCCATGCCAAAAGAATGCGGGGATTGCGTAACTTGATCGCCTTGTCAGAGCCTAAGCTTGGACCATTGGTGACCCAAGAGGAGTCAAATCCGGTCAGGACCGCGCCGGTTTCAGCGACAAGGCTCGCCAGCTTTTGATTGAGGTCCGCGCCATTTTCGCCGCGCGCCAGTACCAAGCTGCCCGCTGGATAGGTCTTGCCTTCCAACGTGAAAGCTTCCGCCATGGTGCGCAAGGCAATGCCTTGCTGCAAAGCTTTCGCCATAAAGCGCGAGGTGGCCGTCGAGCCAGAGGCTGCGACAAAGGCCACCTTAGCGTCTGGATTGATCACTTGGCCGGGTTGGATCATCGCCGTGCTGGCCTTTTGGCTGGTCACAGCAGGGTCGGTCGCGCAAGGGACGACCTCAACATTATAGAGGAGGGGTAAGGACCAACCCGTCACGTCATAAATCTGGTCGCCAAGACCGGCGCGCCTGCGGCGTTGCTGCTCGGCCACGAAACTGGCTTCCATGGCTGTGTCGGGTTCGAGCAGGTTGCGAATTAGGCGTTTAGCGGGCTGCGCAGCTGACACCACAAAAGAACCCGCCGCAAAGGTACGACCGCAGGCGGTGAAATTGCTGGTGGTGCGATTGACCTCAATGCCTTGCCGACTGAGCAAAGCAGCCAATTTGTCCGTGTTGGACTGATCGGTCTGGGTTGGCAGAATGTAAGACTTCACGGCCTCGCTCTTGCCTTCGGCAATCGCCGTGCGGCGGAAGTCATAGAAGGAGCGGACGAAGCGCCCACGTTCGCGGGCCGCTACTTCGATTGTCGACAAGACCGCGACGAACTGGCTCTTGACGGTGTCGCGGAAGGCAAACTTCGACCCATCGCTGCGCTTGGCGAGCATGCCGCGGGCAGAGCCTTGCTCAAACGTCATGGCGATACTGCCTTGGGCCGTTGGCCAGCCGTCGCCATAACCGGGATAGAACAGGTCATAGCTCTCGCGCGTGAAATAGGGGAGGCCAAACTGATCAAACCAGCGACCATTATTCTGGCCAAGCAGGTTTTTAAGCGCGAGCTGCTCACTGGTCACATTGGGATTGATTGGCTGAGATTCTGGCGGAAAGAAGAAGCTGCGGTCGCTGCCCATTTCATGGCTGTCGACCACGACGACAGGGAAGTATTTCAACACGGCTGCCGTATGCCCGCGGGTTTCAGGCTGGGTGAGGGCAAACCAGTCGCGGTTTAGGTCAAACTGCATGTGGTTGACGCGCCCGCCGGGCCAAGGCTGATCCCGCTCTGCCGACATGGGGTCGCCGTCCGGTGTCATGCCGGTGCCGTTGAGATTGGTGCTGATAAAGCGATCACGGCCATCAGGATTTTGGATCGGCACGATTATCACCAGCGTGTTACGCTTGATCTCGGCCATGCGTGGGTCGCCGCGCGCGGCCAATAAGTGATAGGCGAGTTGCAGCGAAGAATCCGCTGGTCCAATCTCGTCGCCATGGACCGAATAAGCCAGCCAAACGACGGCGGGGTGGCGGGCGATAATGGCTTCGGCTTCCCCTGCTGCCAGTTTACGCGGATCGGCCAGCTTTTGCGCGTCGGCTTGGATCGCATCCAGATTGGCGATCTTTTCCGGGCTGCCAATGGCGGCATAGATCAAGCGCTTGCCCTGCCACGACCGACCATAGTCGAAAATCTTCATCTGGTCGGGGGCATAGGCGGCCAAAGCTTCAAAATAGCGGATGATTTGGGCGTGCGGCGTAATGGCTTCGCCAATCTGATAGCCCAAAACGCTTTTGGGCGAGGGAACCGCTGGGTCATAATTGGCACCGGGCCAATAAAAATCAGCAGGAACAGCGGCCACAGTCCCAATAGCGCCCAGTTCTTCATGCGGGATCGCCTGGCTTTGCGCGAAACCAGCCGTTGGCATCAAGGCTGTCGTGGCGATCAACGCCATCATCAAGCGAGATTTAAACATGTTGCGCTCCCAGCTCCTAAAACCCGTTTCTGGATTAGGTCTAAAGCGCCCGCAACAGCGGTTCAAGTTGTTGGGGTGAGCTTTGTTGAGGTGCCTAGGCCACTTCTGACTGGTCTGGATCGTCAGACACTTCGTTCATTTGCGTTGCCCGCATCAGCGCATTGGCGAGCGCCTCTGCGCTGATTGGCTTGGTCACAAAGTCGGTCATGCCGGAAGCCATACACTGGTCGCGATCTTCTTTGCGGGCATTTGCCGTTAGGGCGACGATCGGAGTATGGCGATTCATGCCTTGACCTTCGCGAACACGGCGCGTCGCGGTCATGCCATCCATGATGGGCATTTGTACGTCCATCAAAACGACGTCAAAGGCTTGCACCTCCATCGCCTCTAGCGCTTCCACGCCATTGGTCGCCCAGACGGTGTGGACAGGCCACAAGTCCAGCATCGCGGCGAGAATCTGCCGATTGAGCGCGTTATCATCGACCGCCAAGACTTGCAGCGGGCGGGTGATTTCGCTGTTGGATGCCGTTTCAATGTCGGCATTTTCCTGTTCAAGCGTGGCCTCGAACCGCGCCTCGAACAAGAAGGTCGATCCCTTGCCGGGCGTAGACCAAAGGGTCAGGTCGCCTTGCATCTGTTGGGCCAAGGATTTGGCAATGGCGAGGCCCAAGCCGGTACCGCCAAAGCGGCGCGTGATTGAGCTGTCGGCCTGGATGAAGGCTTTGAAGATGGAGGCTTGTCGGTCTAGCGGGATGCCGACGCCCGTATCCTCAACCTCAATGTCCAGGCGGCATTCCCGCCCTTTGGTCACGCTGTTGAGGCGGATGGTCACGCCACCTGAGACGGTGAATTTCACCGCGTTCGATACCAGATTGAACACGATCTGGCGCAGACGTGTCGGGTCGCCAATCACCATGTCCCAGTCGAGATGGTCGGTATCAATCTTCAGATAAATGCCCTTGGATGCCGCATGTGGCCCCCACAGGGTGTCGAGTTCGCGCGCCAATTGTTTGAGGCTGGTTGGATGCTTTTCAATTTCCAGCTGACCGGCTTCAATTTTGGCATAGTCCAAGACGTCATTGACCATCGCCATCATCAGGCGACCAGCTTCATTGAACATGCGCACGTAATTGGCCTGCGTATCGTCGAGCTGCGTCCGTGCCATCAGCTCGGCTGAGCCTAACAAGGCATTCAAGGGCGTGCGCAACTCATGACTCATCATCGCCAAAAAGCTCGATTTGGCTTCATTGGCATGTTCAGCCGTTTGCTTGGCGATCTCAAGGGCTTCTTCGCGGGCGCGCCGCTCGGTTTCATCGCGCAAGGCAATGATGCGGATTGCCATGCCTTGAACCATACCAACGCTGAAGGTTGCTGAGATGGGTACCTCGTGGCCAGCGCTATGGCGTCCGTTGAAATTGCTAACTTGACCCTCATTGAGGCGGGTTGGGTCAATGAATCGATCAATCTTGGTGCCCGCGATGGTGCGCGGATTTTCTACGCCAAAGGCCTGTGCGGCCGCCTGGTTCATCAGAATAATCTGATTGTCGGCATCTAACGTGATTAAGGCGTCGCGTGATTCAAGAATAGCGCGCGTCATGGTCTGGCGGGCTTCCATCGCGATTTGCGTATTCAGCTCGGCCATTTCCTCGGACATCAAGGTAATGGAGCGCTCTAAGCGATGGCGCGCGCGGGCATCATCATCATAGGCAGACGAGATCAGAGCGTAGAAGCGCTCTTGGTCCAGTCTCCCATCTTGATCGGTGCATTGTTCGATCTGGCGCGCCAGCAAACTGTGCATTAGGCCGCCTCAAACACCGTGACGGTCATGGTTTGGTTGTGCAAATTGCACGTGCCTTGGAAGCCATTGGGCGATATCTCGCCGTAGGAGTAAAAGCCCGCATGTGCGATGCCGCCGAGCGCATCGACCACGGCGCGAACCTCTTCCGTGGCCCGTTGGCCCAGAAGCAGGCGACGGCCAATGCAGGAGACGAGCATGGCAAAGCCGTGATTGTCGCCACCCGATGCTGCAAGGCCCGCTTTGCCTGCGCCTTCGATCAAGCCGTTGGTTTCGCCGACCATCAATTGCGCGGTCCAGCCTTCGGGCATATCGCCCGCAAAGGTCATGGCCCCCGTTGCGTCGTCAATGCCGAGGATTGTGCGCACGACGGTTTCGGCGGGATTTTCTGGGTTGCTGACTTGCAGCGGATAGAAGAGGGCAGAGCCCGGCAGCTTTTCGGCTTCATCGCCGAGGTAGCGCTTATAGAGCTCGAGGGCGGACTTATTGTCGAGCTGATAGAGCGTATTGCCTTCGGATTTGGTGATTTTGCGCATCGGGCCGAAGACTTCCCAGCCGCCGAATGAACCGGTGCGCAGGCGCAGGCCAGTGCCAAAGAAGGCCACTGCTACAACCTTGCCGGGGCTCATGTCGCCCGAACAGCCGACCAAGGTTTCGCCGAACCGGTCTCCGTCGCCTGCTAGGCCGCCATTGATTGAAGCATGCGGCCCTAAAACTTTGCGGAAGCCTTCAACCAAGGCCGAGCCATTCACGCGTGCGCCATCGGAGACGATGAAAACGCCCGCCAATTCCGCGCCGTCAAAGCGGCTGGCCAAAGCTTCGCCAATGCCAAAACTCTCGTTTGCAGCATCAATGTCTGCCTCAACCACTTGGACGCTCACATTGTCAAAGCCAAGTAGGGCAGCAAAGCCGCCACCCACATAGGCTTGGCCATTGGCGATCTCGCCACCGGTCGTGCAGCCAACGACTTGGGCATTTGGCAGCAAGGCCTTCAATTCAGCAAAGGCTTGGGTGGTGCGGGCCACTTCTGGATCGAGAAAGGCAAAAACGACCTCAAAAGAGTCGGGTTTAAAGTCCGCCGGAACTTGCCAGCTGCCGTGTTGAAAATGCAAAACATGGTGGCGCATTTGGACCCCCCTCACACACATAGGGGTCCATCTAACGCTAAAGTGATTGATATTTCGTTTCGGCTGGGTCCTTATTCCAAAGGAACCGCACCGTAACCTAATAAGCGTGGAGCTTTGCCCAACGATCGCGATGATAGCCACTTGATCCGTAGACGGTTTCTAAAACACGCGCGCGTTTCAAGTAAAATCCACTATCATGCGCGTCGGTCATGCCAATGCCGCCATGCATCTGGATCGTCTCATTGGTGACCAATTGCAACGTGTCACCTGCGCGGGCTTTTGCGAGGCTTACGGCTTCGCCGATACCCTTGCCGCGTTCAATGGCGTCAATGGCCGCCACCACGCAGGACTTGGTCAGCTCGATTTCAACCAGCATGGCCGCTGCGCGGTGCTGGAGGGATTGGAACGAGCCAATGAGCTGACCAAATTGTGTGCGCGTCTTGAGGTAGTCATGCGTCATGTCAAAGGTCGCACCAATCAGGCCCATCATTTCGCAACACAGCCCAATCCGACCATGATCCAGAATGAGGTCGAGGGTCGCCTCATCCAGCGCTTTACCACCCAAATAAGCCGCATCATCAACTGCCACTGAGTCCAAGGTCACGTCCGCCACGTCACGAGAATCAACCCCGGACAAAGCCTGCCGCGTTACCCCTGAAGCATCGCCTGCCACCAAAAAGGCTCCAAGGCCGGCATCGGTTTGGGCGATGACGATCAAGGTTTGCGCATGGGCACCGTCGGGGACAAAGCGCTTCTTGCCGGAAAGGCTCCACCCATCGGCGGTTTTGGTGGCTTTGGTGTCGATCTTATGCGGGGCATGATGCGCCCCTTCATCCAGTGCCAAGGCGAGGCTGAGGCTACCATCTGCGATCTTTGGCAAATAGTGGTCCTGTTGAGCCGCACTGCCCTGCAGCTTCAACATGGTTGCGCCCATCAGACCAGTTTGGAACAAGGGCGAAACGCCCAACGTGCGCGCTTGAGCTTCTAGGACCAGACCCATGGCGCGCAGACCCATGTCCGAGCCGCCATGTGTTTCGCCAATCAAGGCACCAGAAAATCCCATCGCCCCAATCTCACCCCAAAGCGCAGGGTCGAGGGTTTCTTTGGAATCGCGGAGCTTACGGAAGCTGGCCACAGGCGCATTGTCGGCGAAAAACCCGTCCGCGGCGTCCTTTAGGAGGGTTTGGTCTTCATTGAGTGAAAATGCCATCGGGCCCTCCTATTGATGGTCGCGCAAGCCAAGCACGCGCTTGGCTACGATGTTTAGATTGACTTCCGACGTACCGCCTTCGATCGAATTGGCTTTGGCGCGTAGCCAATCGCGTGTGACCTTCAACGCTTCAGGGCGATAGCCTTCACCTTCCCAGCCCAGACCTTCCATACCCAGGGCCTCTACGAGGAGCTCGGTCTTGTCTTGATTAAGCTTAGCAGCCGCAATCTTCAGGACTGACGCATAATGCGAGACTTCCGCCCCGGCTTTGGCTTCTTCTTGGCCACGACGCATGGTCAAGTGGAAGGCGCGCTCATACATGCGCTGTTTGGTGATGCGCGAACGCAGGTCGCTATTGGCCAGCTTGCCATTTTCAAGGCCAATGGATTCCTTCGCGGCGTCGACCAGATCAAGGCCAGCGCCACTGCCAAAGCCCGAAGCGGAGATATTGGTGCGCTCAAACTGCAGGATGCGCTTGGCGACGTCCCAGCCTTTGTTTTTGGGGCCGAGCATCTGCGATGCAGGCACGCGCACATTGGTCAGGAAGGTCTCGCAGAAGGGCGAGGCACCAGAGATCAATTTGATCGGGCGGGCTTCTACACCGGGGGTCTTCATGTCGAACAAGAGAACCGAGATACCTTCATGCTTGGGTGCATTCGGCTCAGTTCGCACCAAGCACAACATCCAGTCGGCGTGATTGGCATAAGAGGTCCAGACCTTTTGACCATCGACGACATAATGATCGCCATCAAGGACGGCGCGCGTCTGCAGGCCTGCCAAGTCAGAACCAGCACCCGGCTCTGAATAGCCTTGGCACCACCAGGTACGGCCATGCACCATATCGGGCAGATAGGTTTGCTTTTGTTCTTCGGTGCCAAACTCCAAAATCACGGGGCCAAACATCCAAATGCCAAAAGACAAAAGAGCGGGGCGCGCGTTGATGCGGCGCAATTCATCTTGCAGCACGCGGTCCTCTTCCCCGGTCAGGCCACCGCCACCATAGGCTTTGGGCCATTTAGGCGCGGTCCAGCCTTTTGAGGCCATGGCTTCCAGCCAAGCTTTCGAGTCTGGGTTTTTGAAGGTGGCGTTGCGGCCACCCCAGACGGTCTCGCCCTCCGGCATCGGGGTGCGCATAGAGGCGGGGCAATTGGCTTCAAGCCAAGCCCGCGTTTCTTGTCGAAAAGTCTCAATGTCGGTCATGATGCCTCCGCTCACCTTGATGGGCCGCCTCTGATGGGCGTTGCGTTTTAATTAGAACGGGCGGAAGGCGCTGACTAGCCCCCCAAGCTGGGCTGATGATGGTCGCGGATTTTAGCGCATTGGGCCGGAAGCATTACCGGTTTTGATTCCCATCAGATTGACGGCATGGACCAGCATGAACAAAGCAGCGACACCGCAGATGAGCGACACTGTCGTCCAAGGGATCAGGCGAACTTTGCCGAACTCGGCGGGTCGCGAGGCACGCCACGAGGCGAAGCCAAACCCGCACAGACTGATGACGAGAAGAGTTAAAGTTGCTGCCCAATCCACGTCTGCGGCTCGCTCACTGTGTGTTGACCTTCAGCTGCAGCGGGCTTGCGCGGCCGTGCCTCTGCACCATGCTTGGTTTTGTCCCAGATTGAGGGGGAAAGATAGATGCGCCAAAACGCGCGAAACAGCGCTGGAACCTGGCAGGCTTGATACAGCGGGAAGGCAAGGCAGGCGATCCATAATGTCGGCCTGCCATCTCGCAGTACTGCCATCATGCCGATGATGGCTTGGCTGACCCCCATCAGGCTTGCCCAGATCAGCACGTGGTCCCATGCCCCGGCGATCGCCTGGCCGAACGCCAATAGGCCCGACACACAGAGAATTGCCGCATTCAGCGGGCCTGCGGTCAGGCCCAAGAAAAAGGCCAGTAGGCCAGCGCTCCCCACTTGCCGCGCTAAAAGCCAAGGTGCGCGCAAATGGAGGCTTAACGTTTGGATGTGGCCTTGAAGCCAGCGACCGCGTTGGCGCACCCAGCCGGTTAAAGTCGGCGCCCCTTCCTCAAACGTCGGCGATTGGATCAAGGCAGCCGACAAGCCGCGGCGCGCTAGCCTGATTCCTAGGTCGGCATCTTCGGTCACATTGAACGGATCCCAGCCACCTGCCTCACGTAAATATCTGATATCAAAGTGGTTGGAGGTTCCACCAAGCGGCAAGAGACGTGACAGGCGGACCAAGGCGGGTAGGATAAGGCGGAACCAAATGGCATAATCGAGTGCAAATTGTCGGCTAATCCAACTCTCCTGCTCGTTCCAAATCACAAGCGGTGCCTGCACGACGGCCAGCGTGTCTGGTCCGCATCGAAAGGCCTGCCAAGCCTCGCGTATTTGACCCGGAGTGGGAATATCCTCGGCATCATAAACGGTCAGATAGCGCCCCTGACAAAAGGGTAGGGCTGTTTGCAAAGCTTTCGGCTTGGTGCGCGGCCCGCCTTTGGGGATCACGACAATTCGGAAACGGGCGCGATGTCGCCAAAGCTCCATAGCAGCTCGGGTTTCCGCGTCATCGGCCTCGCACGCGAACACGAGGTCGAGCTTGTCCTTTGGCCAATCCAGTTTGTCAAAGGCGTTCAGTAAGGACGCGACCGAGTCCACTTCGTGATATAGCGCGACCAATATCGTCCAGATCGGCTCTGAACCGGCAGGCATATCTTCAGGCGGAAGTGGGCTGGATGGGGGCGGCAAACAGCAGGCCCAAAGTCGAAACAGGCTTAAGCACAGCGCCAATGCCATGACCGCCCAAGTGAGGGTGTTTGTCTCTACGGGCAAGACGAGGGCACTCACTGCCCAGATACAGCACGCTAGGATCAAAGTGGCGAAAACCCGCCCAGCTGGCTTGGCCGCTGAAAGGGCCGGGTCTATGCGGGCGAGGCGGCAGAGCGCCTGCGCCATGGCCGTTGCGACGGCATCTGGTGGCGGGTCAGCGCTCTTTTGGCCCTGTGCAACTTCCGCAGGCTTTAAATCATGGGCACTTTCGCGCATCGTCTTTCACTCTCCCCGGACGAAAGACGCACCTCCTTGTTTGACAATCGCCTCAGGGTCTAAGTGTCCGAAGCGATCTGAAATTGTCTAGCCATTTAGGGTTGAGCCAACTAAGCCATTGAGTTTAACCTGCAAGCGGGTGGATCAAGCGGTTGCGTGGGGCGGCAGGGCTGGCTAGAAGCGCCTAACGAAATTTTGTGCTGCACAGGGGACATTTCATCCATGAACGTTCATGAACATCAGGCCAAAGAAGTCCTCGCAAGCTATGGTCTTCCCGTTCCTCCAGGCATTGCCGCTTTCTCGGTAGAAGAAGCCAAGGCTGCCGCCGTGAAATTGGGTGGCTCTATGTGGGTGGTAAAGTCGCAAATCCACGCAGGTGGTCGCGGCAAGGGCAAGTTCAAAGAACTCCCACCCGAAGCTAAAGGCGGCGTGCGCCTTGCCTTTAACCTCGATGACGTCGCGTCTCACGCCAAGGACATGCTGGGCAATACGTTGGTCACCGTGCAAACCGGACCTGCTGGCAAACAAGTTCAGCGCCTCTATATCGCAGGCGGTGCCGATATTGCACGCGAACTTTATCTCTCGGTTCTGGTTGATCGCGGCACCGGTCGCGTCGCTTTTGTGGCGTCTGAAGCCGGCGGCATGGACATTGAAACCGTCGCCCACGACACGCCAGAGAAAATCTCCACCATCGTCATCGACCCAGCCATTGGCGTCACCCCTGCCGATAGCGCCAAGGTTGCCAAGGCTTTGAACTTGGACGCTGGCCAAGCAGACGAATGCCACGACCTGTGCGTGAAGCTCTATACCGCCTTCACCAAGGGCGACATGGAAATGTGCGAAATCAACCCGCTGATCGTCGAAGAAGGCACCGGCAAGCTCGTCTGCTTGGACGCGAAAATGAGCTTTGATTCTAACGCAGAATTCCGTCACCCCGAATGGGCCGGCATGCGCGACCTGTCGGAAGAAGATGACAAGGAAATCGAGGCGTCCAAATATGATCTCGCCTATATCGCGCTCGACGGCACGATTGGCTGCATGGTCAATGGCGCAGGCCTCGCCATGGCAACCATGGACATCATCAAGCTCTATGGCGAAGAGCCTGCCAACTTCCTCGACGTAGGTGGCGGTGCGACACGCGAAAAAGTAACGGCTGCCTTCAAAATCATCACCGCAGACCCTGCCGTGAAAGGCATTTTGGTCAATATCTTCGGCGGTATCATGCGCTGTGACGTGATCGCTGAAGGTGTGGTTGCGGCCATTACCGACGTGGGCCTGAAGGTTCCTTTGGTCGTGCGTCTGGAAGGCACCAATGTCGAATTGGGCAAGCAAATCCTACGCGACAGCGGTCTAGCAGTCGTTCCAGCCGACGATTTGGCCGATGCAGCCCAAAAGATCGTCGCGGCGGTTCGCAAGGCGGCTTAGGGTCACCAAATTCGAAACAAGAGAAGTTGAGGGCCCCATCGTCGATGCGGGCCCTTTTTCTATGCCAGCGCCAACTGGCACTTTCTAGAGGCTCAGGTTAAAGGGTCGCCATGTCCACACCGAATCCATCAATGCCCCGCCTAGAACCGCTCGACATTTCTGTTGTGGTGCCGGTCCATAATGAGAGTGGGGCTGTGGCCAGTTTGGTGCAGGAAATCGCGACGGCTCTGGATGGCTGGGCCTATGAAATGATTTTCGTTGATGATGCGTCCAAGGACGATACCCACGCAAAGTTGGTGGCGCTGAAGGCCACCTATCCCGCGCTCCGCGTCCTCGCTAACCGTCAGAATGCCGGGCAGAGCCGGGCGATTATGAATGGCGTCTTAGCGGCGCGGGCCCCCGTGATTGGCACCCTTGATGGCGACGGCCAGAATGATCCAGCGGACCTTCCAGCCCTTCTCCAGCAACTCAATCGGCCCGATGCACCCCAAGGTCTCAGCTTTGTCGGCGGGCGGCGGGTGAAGCGGCAAGATAGCCAAGCCAAGAAAATAGCCTCCCGCTTGGCTAATAATGTCCGCCAAGCTTTGCTGCGCGATGGGGCCGATGATTCTGGGTGCGGGATTAAAGTGGTTCGGCGCGAGCTTTTCCTGCGTCTCCCTTATTTCGATCACATGCACCGCTATATGCCCGCTCTGGTGCAGCGCGAAGGGGCGGTAGCGGAGTTTGCGGTCGTCAATCATCGCCACCGCTCAACCGGCGCTTCTAAATACACCAATATTGGCCGTTTGCTGGCTGCTTTGACGGATTTGGGCGGTGTGATTTGGCTCAGAACCCGCCGCCGCGACTTCGGCCATGTGGACGAAACTTGAGTGTAGGTTCACTCTGCGCCGCAGGGCATAAAAATTTGGGTGATTCGCAGCCATGCTGGTGTTGAGACGTATCTTTGAGATGGTGCCGATCTTGACGATCCCCGTCCTGATCTATGCGCTATTCGGTGGGGTGACGGCCTCAACGCGTGGACCCGATGTCTTCACCCAATCGATTGAGAAAGGCGTGTTCGTGCTCACCATGCCTTCTGGCGCACCTTGGGCGCTGTCTGGTGGCGATTTGCTGTTGATGATGGGTTTGATCATCCTGTTCTTTGAATTGACGCGCGGCGTGGGTGTTAGCCGTTTCGCCATCATCCATCACACCTTGGCAGTTTTGCTCGCCCTCTCCTGCGCCGGGGCATTGTTATTGTTTGAAGCCTTTGCGACCTCAACCTTCTTTCTTTTGACCCTGATGTGCTGGCTCGACATGATTGGCGGGGTGATTTTCAATATTGCCAGCGCGTCCAGTGGCGCTCGCGGGTCCAGTAAATATGATCCCTATGGAGACTAAGCAATTTGGCCCTATTTTTTGATGCAGGCTGGTTCAGTAAGCGTTTGGCCGCGCTCAATCTGCAAAAAGAAGACCTAGCGCGCGCTGTCGGTTGGACGCAGGAAGAACTCGCGTGGGTGTTTAAGGATCAAAAGGAAGTCAGCGCGCGCGAAGTCGCCGCTTTAGCTGCCCTGCTCCATGCTTCGCCGGGTGAGATTGCCAACCGATGCGGCATCTCCACGCCCGTTGCGGCCAAGCCCGTCAGCTCCGAAGCGCAGATAGATCAATTGCAAAACCGTGTTGCAGCCCTTGAGGCCCAAGTTGCAGCTTTGGAAGTGGCGCTTAGAAGCCGCTAGACGACCAGTTGCACGCGGCGGGTCTGACGCATGCGGGCTTGATAGGCCTTTGCCCCGCGCAAAGCGGCGAATGGATCATCCCCTGTCAGGCCAGCTTCAACCAGAACATGAATGGAAAAGCCAGCCGCGGCACTATTGGCGTCATAGCGGCCACGCTCAGAGGCGGTTTTGTCAAAACGCGCACGGCTAGAATAGTCCTGACTTGACCCTCTTAGGTCGTCGGGGATCGGCTCTATCGCGGGCACAGCGGTGACTTTGTGCCGATATGGCACAGAAGCGAAAGCTGCATAAGGCGAGAGGGCGTTCATGGTCTGCCCGTCGCAGATCATGTGCCATGGCTAGGGGCCGAAAACGCCTAGTGCGACGGTGTTAGATTCTTGGCCGCAATCGCATGGACTTTACCAGTCGTGCCCGTGCCACTGGGCATCAGCGCATGAACAGGGCCTTGGAACAGGCCGTCAAAGGCAGGATCAAACAGGTTCAGCCCGCCTGTGAAGGCGCCGAAAGCAGGCATGATCAGGCTGCGCCCATCCGTCACGAAACAGCGCCGCCGGATGCTGCCGCCGCGCTTGCCGGTCACCCGCGCGCAAGGGTGTAAATGCCCCGCTACTTCACCCGGTACGTGGCCAGTCGGCTCATGGCGAAACAACAGACCGTCATGGGCTAGTTCAGCGGCGCGCCTGCCGACCAGCCAAGCGGGTGGCTCTGGGTCGTGATTGCCTTCAATCCAGATGGTCTCAGTCTGGCCGACCAAGGTTTCCAGCTTAGCCCGGTCCGTCTCGGCCAGTCGGCCCCCGGCACCCAGATCATGGAAGCTGTCGCCCAAGGCAATTAAGACTTTTGGCGCAAGCTGCTCAAATAGGGCTTCAAGGCGACGCAGTGTCTCTGCCGTATCAAAAGGCGGTAGCATCACCCCTTTGACAGCAAAGGCAGAGCCCTTTTCAAAGTGCAGGTCAGAGACGATTAAAGTCTGCGTCCGCGGCAGAAAGAGCGCGGCCTCTGCCAAGGCCACGACGGGGGTTTCGTGAAGCTGAAAGGCGTGCCCCCGCATCATCAGCCTCTATTTGGCTGGTTCAGTCGCGCCCGCTTTGGCAGCCTTCTCAGCCTCTTTTTGCAACTCATCGCGCTCGGTGTCCAATAGGCGCTGGGCAGGATGGCTCTCAGACTGACGCCAGACTTTGGGCAATTGGCAAACCCGCACGGACTTCTCAAACACGCTGCCCAGCACCATGTTCGTGCCAGACCGGATGGCGACAGACGCGCCGGAGAAGCCGTCTGTACCGTCCCTCAGATAGACCTGATCAATCTTGCCGCCCTTGCCCGTGGGCGACGGCTCCAGGATCAAGATCTGGCTGGGCGAAGGCTTGGCCGCATTGCCTGCATGTTGAATGAAGCTGAGCATTTTGGGGTGCGCTGCCATCCACACAATGCCGTCAGGATCAACGTCGAGATTATCAATGCCAGTGCCAACCAAGGCTGCGTCACGCCGTTTGATTGCCCCATTTGTGGGATCACGATCATAGAGGAAGATGCTGCGGCTCATGGTCGCGCTGGCGTAAAGCGTCTTGCCATCGTTGGAGAGCGCCAGAGAATTGGCAAAGCCGAGCCCGCTGTCGAGCTTTTTGCCAGCATTGCCATCAAAATACCAAATCGCACCCGTGCGATCATCGCCGGAAACAAAGCTTAAGCTTTCAGCCAAGGAACCGCGTTCAAGGTCGCTTTCGCTGGTTGCGTAAAAGCTATTGGCCCCCGTTGCCACGATATCATTGATACGGGTTAGGCCCGGCACCGCGACGGTGCGGCGCAATTTCAGGCTGCCGTCGGCTTGGGCGTCAAAAACCTCGACCGTGGTGCCGCTATAGTCCATGGCGCCCTTGGGGTGGTTCACCACCATTAAAGTGACTTTGCCGTCGGCTGCCCGGAACAAGGAGGTGCCATGGGGGTGGAAAGCAGCAGGCTGGCCACCGGTTAGATCTTTCAAAGGCGGTGGGCTGGCGAGGCCGTCGACAGGCAAGCTGTAGATCGCGCCACGAACTGGTTTGCCTTGCGCCGTCGCGCGACGGTCGTCTGAGGATACAAAGATGCGCCCATTTGTCCGATCAATCGCCATATCTTCGGCGCCGGGCATGCCAGCGATGTCTGTGCAGGTGCCATCAAATACCGGGACCAAAGTGGTGAATTCGCCTGCACGCGCCGCAGTCCGGAACCACGTATAAGACAGGATACCGACAATCGCGACACCGGTTAGAAGAATGATCTGAGAGGGTTTCATCAACCTGACTTTCACGCCTGAGTTTGGGTTTCAAATTGTAGCTTTGCGAGATGGGCATAAAGGCCGCCTTGCGCCACCAACTCGCTGTGGGTGCCTTGTTCGGCGACTTTTCCGTCGTCCAGCACGATGATCCAGTCCGCGCGCTGAACGGTGGCCAGACGGTGGGCAATCACTAAGGTCGTGCGATTAGCCATGGCTTCATCAAAGGCCTTTTGGACTAAGCGTTCGTTCTCGGCATCCAGCGCGCTGGTTGCTTCATCCAACAACAAGACGGGCGCATCGCGCACCAAGGCCCGCGCAATGGCCAAGCGTTGCCGCTCACCACCCGAGAGGGCGCGGCCCCGGTCGCCAATGGCTTTGTCATAGCCACCCAAACGCGCGAGGATGAAGGGCTCTGCCTCTGCCCGGCGCGCGGCATCTTGGGCCATGTCTGAGGTCGCACCCTCATTGCCAAATAAAATATTGTCCATAGCCGTGCCGGTGAACAGGTCCGGATTTTGTGAGACATAGGCAAAGCGGTGCCGCCACGCGATGGGGTCGGTGTCGCGGGCGTCGATGCCGTCAACCTCAATCGCGCCAGCCGCAGGGTCGTAATAACGCAGCAACAACTTGAACAAGGTCGACTTGCCCGCGCCTGAAGGGCCGACTATGGCAACCGTCTGGCCGGGTTTCACCTCAAAGCTGATGCCTTTAAGTGCGCTGCGCTCGCCATCGCTGGGATAGGCAAAGGCGACGTCCTTGAAGGAAACATGGCCCGGTGCTTCTGCAGGGAAGCTGACCACTTGGGCCGGGGCTGCGATTTCGGGCACTTCATCCAAGATTTCAGATAGCCGCTGGGTTGCCCCCGCCGCTTTTTGCACGTCGCCCCAAACTTCTGCCAAGGCCCCGACGCCAGAGCCTGTCAGCACAGAGAGAATGACAAATTGGGTCAAGGCACCCGGCGTCATGGAGTTCGCCAATACTGAGCGCGTACCTTCCCACAGCACGAAGGAAATCCCGCAAAACACGATCGCAATCGCCACGGCTGTCATCAGACTGCGGGCGGCAATCCGACGCCGGGCTGCGGCAAAGCTGGTCTCAATCGCCTGGCGAAAGCGCGAGCGCGCATAATCTTCGCGGCCAAAGGCTTGCACGGTCTCAACCGCGTCGAGGCTTTCGGAGGCTTCCGCCGCCGCTTCTGCGACGCGGTCCTGTGCAGATGTTGAGAGTGCGCGAACCCGCCGTCCAATGGTGAACAAGGGGACCAAAACCAAGGGGATAATCAGCAAAACCATGAAGGTTAGCTTCAGGCTGGTCACCACCATCATGGACAAGCCACCCGCCAACATGACCAAATTGCGGATGGCAATCGATGCCGAAGACCCAACGAGCGATTCGATCAGTGTCGCGTCAACCGTTAAGCGTGACAAAGCCTCACCGGTGCGGACGCGCGCAAAGTACGAGGGTGAAAGCCCGATCAGGCGATCATAAACGTCTGCACGCAAGTCAGCCACGACCCGCTCGCCCAGTTTAGTCACGAAGTAAAAGCGTGAGGCAGAAAATACGGCCATGCACAAAGCGACGGCCACCAACAACAGAAACCATTGATTGACCGCTTGCGGCGTTGCCGTGGCAAAGCCACGGTCGACCAGAGCACGCGCGGCGACAGGCAGGGCCAAGGTCGCTGCCGCTGCCAGAATAAGGAATATGGCCGCCGCCGCCACATCCTTTGGCCGCCGCTGAATGTAGGGAATGAGTCGCGTCAGAGGGCGCAGATCAGAGCTACGGCCACGCTTCGCAGCGGCATCGGCAGTTAATTCGGCTTGTACGGCTCCGCGACTGGGGCGATCCTCAACGACGCGGCTGGCAGGGGTATCGGTCATGCGCAGGGAGTTAGCACGCGCAGGCCGCACGTGAAATATTGTCAGCAGTTAAAATGATGGCGCGGTCTCTGCGCACGACCTGCGCGCAACACTAGACTCTGCGGCGATTTTCCTCTAACCGCGCCGCTCTATTTGGTTCAAAGCCGCTCTCAACATCGCGCGCCCTTCCGGGGCCTGCGCGCAGGACACGAAGATGAAAGCCGATACACATCCTAATTATGATTTCATCACCATCGTGATGACCAATGGGACCACTTATAAGACCCGCTCCACCATCGGTGGCGAGGGCAAGTCCCTGTCGCTGGACATTGATCCAACCGTGCACCCTGCTTGGACCGGCTCGACCAACACGCTTCTCGATCGTGGCGGCCGCGTTGCACGCTTCAAAGATAAGTTTGCTGGTTTCATCAAGAAATAAGTATTTGTCCGGTTGATTTAACTGGATAGTTACGCAGATGGTTTAAAGCGCTCGGTATGTTCCGAGCGCTTTTTTCGTTTGTATCTCGTTCTATTGCTCGCCGTCTTGCACTCGCGTTCATTCTTTTTGCTTTGCCCGTGTTTTTCCTAACGTGGCAATTGATCCATAAGCAAAATGAAGAAATTGCTTTCTCAAAGTTAGAGTTAAACGGCGCGCGTTATCTTGAGCCCTTGTTGGTTTTGCATGCTACGATGGCCAATGCTGCCTCAGCACTGGCTGATAAAAGGCCGATCCCTCAGACCTTGCAGCCAGCGCTCAATAAGGTCCTGGAAGCACGAGCGCAGGCCCCCCACGGCCTTCAATTTCAAGATGATTTTGCAGCGCTCAAGGCAGCTGTCGGTGATCTCCAGAGCATGAAGATCTATGAACCGACGCGCGTGCGCGATGCTTTAGGGTCAAGCCAGCAACATTTCACCCGCGTGGTAGAATCCTCAAACCTCATTCTCGATACCGAACTTTCCACTTTTTATCTGATGCAGGCGGTGGCGATCCATGCGACGCCTTTGATTGAACAGATTGGCTATTTCGGTTCTGCCAAGAGCTATATCAATCTGCCCGGCCTCACCCCTGAGAATACATTCTGGCGTTTGGTCGCCAAGCATCAAGGCAACCTCGATGCCAAGACATTTGCCTTTGAAGTGTCCATTGATGATGCTGTGCGCGCTTCAGACCAAGCCCGGACGCGAGAGCTTGGGCTTGCAGACCTCAAGCTCACCATGTTGCAAGAGATCGCCAGCCTGATCGACGATCCAGACCCCAAAGCTGCGCAGACGAATGCGCAAATTGCGCGAAATGCTGTCGTCCGGACGTCTTTGGCTGCCAATCAAGAACTGATCCATGGCCTCGAAGTCCGGATCGCACGGCTGGAAGCCCAGCAGAGGCATGTCTTGGTAGCCGCCATCGGGCTTTTTCTGGTCGCGCTCTTGGGTGTGTTGACGGTTATCCGCGACGGCGTGGTCCAACCGCTTGGGCAATTGACCAAGGCCATGCGCAAAGTCGCCCAAGGCGATTTCAGTATCGAACCGCCCTATCAAAAGCGGGCTGATGAGATTGGCGGCATGGCCCGGGCCTTGAGCGTGTTCAAGGAAAATGCCGTGGCCCGCATCCGGGCCGAGCACGCAGCGCAGGCCAAGTCAGAATTCTTGGCGATGATGAGCCACGAAATCCGCACGCCGATGAATGGCGTGATCGGGATGGCGCAAGCCCTGATGAAGACCCAAATGAAGGACGAGCAGCGCAAAATGCTGTCTGTCATGATCGATTCCAGCGACATGCTCCTGCTCTTGTTGAACGACATTCTCGACATGTCGAAGATTGAAGCAGGCAAGATTGAGCTCGAATCCATTCCCTTCTCGCCGCAGAGATTGGTTTATTCAGCGCGAGATTTATTTGATGCGCGGGCGTCGGCTAAGGACATTCAATTGGAAGTCGAAGTGGCGGCCGATGCGTCGGACTGGCGCTTGGGGGACCCCGCGCGATTGCGCCAGATTGTTTTCAACTTGGTGTCGAACGCAATCAAATTTACCGACCAAGGTCTTGTCACCATCTCATTAAACTTGGGTCCTAAGCGCGAATTGACGATTTCGGTCTCCGATACCGGCATTGGCATTCCACCCGATCGCCTGGCACAATTGTTTGAGAAGTTCACCCAAGCGGACTCGTCGCACACGCGCCTCTACGGCGGCACAGGTCTCGGCCTGTCCATCGCAAAAGCCATGACAGAGGCCATGGGTGGCGAATTGTCGGTCGACAGCGAAGTCGGTGTTGGCTCAACCTTTACCTGTATCCTGCCACTCCAAGCGGTATCAGCGCCTTTGGACGAGCCGGAGGATCTGGTTGAAAGTGGGCGAGAGCTGGACGCCGATGGTACGTCGCCGCAGGGCTTACAGCCAGCCTCCGCCTTGAAGCTGTTGGTCGCCGAGGACAATCAAACCAATCAATTGGTTTTGAAGGCTGTGTTGTCGAGCTTTGAGATGGAACTGGTCTTTACCCAAAATGGCCAAGAAGCCTTGGAGGCTTGGCAAAGCGACCGCTTTGACGCCATTCTGATGGATATGCAGATGCCGGTGATGGATGGTGCCTCGGCTATTCGGGCGATCCGGGCGCAAGAAATACGCGAACACCGCCCGCGGACACCAATCGTCGCGCTGACCGCAAACGCCTTGCAGCATCAGATTGATGCGCAAATCGAAGCGGGGGCCGACGCCCACGCCCCTAAGCCGATTCATTTGCCAAGTTTGTTAGGGGCGATTGAAGCGGCCATCTCGCTTTGCGAGTTGCAAAGCGAGGCCGGCTTCTATCAGTTCGACGCGCCCAGCGCCGCTTGAAGACGCATCAATTGTGCGTTGACTGGATTTTCCGGTGGGGTTTCGCTGGCTTCAAAGAGGCTGACTTCCATGCGGTCAACCCGTTCATAAAGCCGCTTAGAGCGTTCTAGAAGGTCCAGTAAGCGCATTGGCAGTTCCGCCAATGGTTGTTTTTCTGCGCTGCAGACCGTCCGCGCGCCCAGACGATACTTTGGATCATGGGCATCACGCGGGGTCATTTCACCCTCGCGGACCGCACGATGTACCAGCAGCCAAGACGCCGATTGCATCAGACGGGTTGTCAAGCGCATGCTTTCCGAGGCATAGGCCAAAGCTGCAGCCCGTTCCAACCCACGAGCTTCTTGCCGGCCATCGCCGTCCAGGTAGGCCGCTGTTTCCTCAACCAGGTCCATGCCTTCACGGAACATGCGTTCAAAGATGTCCGAGCTCGCAAACTCTGCGATCCGATCAAACGCTGATTTTTGACCCAAGGTCTGTTTTGAAACTTCCGTCAACATGCGGCATTCCGCCCTTCTTCAATCTCAGTCTTTAACCCGCAAAGTCTTGCGGGCCAAGTGCTTGATCTGGAGAGCTCCATTTTAGAGCAATTTCCATTTCAATCCCGATTATTCCCACTCGACCAAACAAAAGCTCCAGCCCAGAGCCATCGTTTGAGTGGAAGAAGCACCATGCTTCCCGAATGTGTTACAGCAAGGGCCGTGCCGCTTTTGCGGTTAGCTTGTCTTAAAAAAGGAATCCGCTGCCTTTTTGCTGCCTTCTTTCGCCTTAATTAGGTCGTTTATCTGCCGAATTTCCGCCTCGAGGTCAGAAATGCGCTCTTGAAGCTCCCGAATGGAGAGATCTTCTAGGCGAACCGACTGGGGTTTTGACTTGGCGAATGGGTCATCGTCGAGCATGAGTGGCCTCCTGATCCCATTTTGGCGCCGGAGTCTCAATTTTGACAGCCCTTCCTGAAAAAATGCGTGCGATTGTTGCATCCCCCGGCACCCCGTTGCGGGTTGAGCAGATTGATCGCGCCATTGCTGGCCCCGGCCAAGTCCTGATCAAAGTCGCCTATGCGGGGATAAACCGACCTGATTTGATCCAACGCATGGGGGCCTATCCGCCGCCAAAGGGTGCGCCTGACACGATGGGGCTGGAATGTTCGGGCGAGATTGTGGCGATTGGCCCCGATGTTTCGCTTTGGAAGCTGGGCGACAAAGTATGTGCGCTTCTGCCCGGTGGTGGCTATGCCGATTATGCGTGGGCCGATGAAGGCTCTTGCATGGCCATTCCCGACGGCCTCAGCATGCTTGAGGCGGCAGCACTGCCAGAAACAGTCCTGACAGTCTGGGCGAATGTGTTTGAGCGCGCAGCCCTTCAGCCGGGCGAAGCTTTTCTAGTCCATGGTGGTGCGTCAGGGATCGGCACCACTGCGATTCAAATGGCCAAGGCCCATGGCGCTAAAGTCTTTGCCACGGCAGGCGGACCAGAAAAGGCGGGTCTTTGCGCTAAGCTGGGTGCCGATGTTGCCATTGATTATCGCGCGCAGAGCTTTTCAGAAATCATCAAAGCCGATGGCGGGGTGGATGTGGTCCTCGATATGGTTGGTGGACCCTATGTTCAGCAAAACCTCGATTGCTTGAAAATGGACGGGCGCTGCGTCCAAATCGCCTTCCTGCAGGGGCCGCAGGTTGAACTAAACCTGATGGCCATGATGCTCAAGCGCCTCACCTTGACTGGCTCAACCCTGCGGGCACGACCAGTCGCAGAGAAGGCGCGGCTAGCGCGCGCGGTTGAGGCGCATGTCTGGCCTTGGGTGACCAAAGGTCTCGTGCGTCCCGTGGTGGATTCGGTGTTTGATCTGGAAGAGGCTGAAGCCGCGCAAGCCAAAATGCAGGCCAATACACATGCCGGGAAAATCATGCTGAAGGTCTCAGATTAGCCTATTCAGATCACATTACCCCGGCTGCCCCGGGGCGAGGTGAGATTCATTTGGCGATTACCGCCTCTTTCGGTTTGCAAGTGGAGCGGGCTGCGCTAACACGGCGGCCAACATATTAGCTGTAAGCCGAGGGCCTCATGTCGATCCTGATCAATAAAGAAACCAAGGTAATCTGCCAGGGCTTCACCGGGAAGAATGGTACCTTCCACTCCGAACAAGCGATTGCCTATGGCACGCGCATGACGGGTGGGGTCAGTCCAGGCAAAGGTGGGCAATCCCATCTGGGTCTTCCTGTTTTCAATTCGGTTCAAGAAGCCAAGGATGTGGCCGGCGCAGACGCCACCGTCATCTATGTGCCGCC